>CAIYOL010000371.1 GCA_903927855.1 uncultured Planctomycetota bacterium | reverse complement strand
TCATGGCAACCTCGATGAGGCTGCGGGGCATCTTACCGAAGCGCTCTGGCTTGACCCTAACTCTGTCGAAGCGCACTACTATCTCGGGCTGGTTTTGGTACAAAAGGGGAAAATCAATGAGGCCATCATGCACTTTGAGAAGGCACTACGACTCAAGCCCGACTGGGTTGAGCCTATAAACGACTTGGCCTGGCTACTAGCCACAAGTAAAGAAACCACAATTCACAATCCTGACAAGGCGGTTGGACTTGCCCAACGAGCATGCGAACTTACTAACTACCAGAAACCTGACTTGTTGGATACTTTGGCTGTGGCTTATGCTGCAGCAGGCGATTTCCATAAGGCCATAGGAACTGCTGAAAAGGCCTTAGAATTATGCCAATCTTCCGACCAGAAGACGCTTAAAAAGGAGATTGGAAACCGGCTAGTCTTGTATAAAGCGGGCAAACCTTATATTGAAACTAAGTAGGTTGTTTTTAGCTTCTTCTTGACTCTATACCAAACAACAAATACATTTATTACCGATGGCAAAAAAACTTTACGTAATCGATGGTCACGCGCACATTTACGCTGCTTTCTATGCGCCGATGAGTCAGCGGTTGACCAGCCCCTCCGGTGAACCAACCAAGGCCACCTATATTTTTACAACGACCCTGTTCGGCCTAATTCAGCGTCAAAAACCCGATATGCTTGCTGTAGCAATGGATAGCAAAACCCCAACTTTCAGAACCAAAATTTACTCTGAGTATAAGGCACATCGCCCACCTATGCCCGACGAGCTGCCTGCACAAATCGACCGTATCGAACGGATACTTGCTGCGATGAACATCCCTGTCCTCCGCGTCGATGGTTTCGAGGCCGATGACGTAATCGGAACATTAGCCAAAAAGGCCTCAATGGACGGCATCGACACCTACATCTGCGCAAAAGATAAAGATATGTATCAACTCGTAGATGACCATACTTACATTTTTGATATCAAAAAAGGTGAGATTCTTGACGATGATGTGTTATTTGAAAAATATAAAATTAAACCTGAACATTTTATCGATGTTCTTGCCCTGCAGGGTGATGTATCGGACAATGTTCCCGGCGTGCCGTTAATCGGAGAAATGAACGCAATTAAACTGATTCAAGAGTATGGCTCTCTTGACAATTTATATAAAAACATAGATGAAATTAAAGGCAAAAAAGGGGAAAACCTGCGTAATTTTAAAGAGCAGGCCTATCTAAGCAGGAAGCTCGTCATAATAAATACGCACGCACCGGTTGAAATTGATTATAAAAAATTAAAACTGCAGGAACCCGACAAAGAAAAACTTGTCGCAATTTTTACTGAGCTTGGCTTCAATCGCCTGCTCACACAACTGGGCTTGACGGCTTCATCCGGTATCCAGTTGCCTGAACCTACCGTTCCGATGGCCGCCGACAGCTTTGGGGAACCCGCCTCGAGTAAAACTGTAAGCCACGATTATCAGCTAATAGATACACAGGGGAAGTTCGACGGTTTTGTCAAGGAGCTAAAAAAGCAGAAATTATTTGCTGTTGACACTGAAACCACATCCATTGACGCTATGCGGGCGGACCTCGTCGGTATCAGTTTTTCCTGGCAGCCGCACAAAGCATATTACCTGCCTGTAAAGGCCCCTTTGGGCCAAAAGTATCTCGACGTAAATATGCTCCGCCGGGAACTTGCCCCGATACTTGAAGACGAAAATGTCAAGAAAATCGGCCAAAACATAAAATACGATATGCTCGTTTTGAAGAACGCACAGATGCCGATAAAAGGCGTCCACTTTGACACAATGGTTGCCTCCTACTGCCTCGACCCTCTCCGCGACAGTCATTCGCTCGACAATATGGCGTTGGATTTTCTCGGTTACCGCGGCATCCCGATTTCCGACCTGATAGGCAAAGGTAAAAATCAACTTACCTTTGATATGGTCGACACCACCGCCGCCTGCGAATACTCCGCCGAGGACTCCGATATTACTTTTCAGGTTTACGAGTATTTGAAAAACCGCCTCGAGAAAGACCCGCCTATAAAGAGATTGTTTGAAGAAGTGGAAATGCCGCTGGTTTCAGTCCTGGCGGTTATGGAATATAACGGCGTATCCCTCGACACTAAACTGCTGAAAGGAATGTCCGGCGAGCTTGCCGCGACGCTCAAGATGCTGACCGACCGTATTTACGAATGCGCCGGCACAACGTTTAACATCGACTCTCCGAAGCAGCTTGCTGAAATCCTTTTTGACAGACTTGGCCTTGAGTCTGTCAGGACCGGCAAAGCCGGACGCAGCACCGATGCGGATGTCCTCGGACAGCTTTCCGACCAGCATCCTGTTATTGAGCTGATTCTTCAGTATCGCCAGTTGAGCAAGTTGCAGAACACCTACGTCAATAAGCTGAGTCAGCTGATTAATCCCCGCACCGGCCGCGTTCACGCCTCTTTCAACCAGACTATAACCGCAACGGGACGCCTTAGTTCCAGCGACCCCAATTTGCAAAACATCCCCATTCGCACCGAGCTTGGCAGCAAAATCCGCTCCGCCTTTATTCCGGAGAGCAAAACCGGCTGCATCCTCAGCGCAGACTATTCCCAAATCGAGCTGCGCCTGCTGGCGCATTTTTCGAAAGACCGTGCCCTGATGTCAGCTTTTGCCGCCGACCAGGACATTCACCGCTTCGTCGCCTCCCAGATTTATGGAGTGCCGATTGAAGAAGTAACCGATGAAATGCGCTCACACTGCAAAGCGGTAAATTTCGGCATAATTTACGGCCAGGGCGCGTTTGGACTATCCCGCTCGATAGGAATAAATCAGGCCGAGGCGAAAAAGTTTATTGATGATTATTTTGCCCGCTACAGCTCAATCCGCAAATTTATGGATGGTCTAATTGATGCAGCCGAACGCACAGGCTTTTCCGAGACCATTTTGCACCGCCGGCGAAAAATTACAAACCTAGCCAGCAAAAATGCCAATAAACGCGCACAGGCCCAACGATTTGCAATCAACACAGTGATTCAGGGTTCAGCTGCAGATTTAATAAAGGTTGCTATGATAAACATCCAGCGAAAAATAGAAGCTGAGCGTCTTTCGGTAAAACTGATTCTTCAAATTCACGATGAGCTTGTCTTCGAGATGCCCGCCAACGAGGCTGACAAACACGCAGAGTGGATTAGGCAAGAGATGACCGCTGCTTTGGAACTTAGTGTCCCTCTGAAAGTTGATATAAGTTGTGGCCCAACCTGGCTGAGCGATAAATAGCAATATTGGCCGTATTATGATGGGATTTGGATATGGCCGATTATCGTGCAATCCAGAGACTTTATTAACTTAGTCAGTTTATCCTCCGGCTCGGACGCATTTTTATCGCAGATAAAAGCGGCCTGAGCAGCCGATATGATTTGCTTGCGGTCGGGGCTGTTCACCAGATATGGTGCGTTTATTAGGATAAAATCATAATTGTCCTCCGCCCCTTCCACTATCCCCGTTACATTCATATGTCTCGATTGGGAGAAATAGTGGCCGGGCCACACCCACAGGTTCTCAATTTCGGTTTGAACTGCCTTTGCACTCAAATCGCTTTGCCCTGCATCAAGCCCAAACGCCTTGGCGACAGCGTCGCGCTTAAGGTCAAGGTCTATAAGAAGACAGTGTTTCTTGTTTTTGGCCAGCCCAATAGCCGTATTAACAGGTATTGTTACAGGTAGTGCCCCCGAATCGATTGAGGTAAACAGGATGCTTTTGTATTTTTTCTTAGCTTGTATCCGCTTGATGATAGATTCGTAATTGCCTTCGGCCAGTTTATCACCGCCTTCTCCGCCATCCGCAGGACTAACTTTGATTACCTTCTTGAATTTCCTTCTCTTCAGGATTATCAGAACCAGCACAAATAATATAAATACAATTACACCGGCGGTAATGTACAAAATGAGCTCTTGGTTTTGAGATATTCCCAATTTCAGCAAGATTCTCTTCAGGATATCAACCATAGGCACCTTTCTCTGCTATTCGCTGGGATAATTCCCTCGACATAGTTCTTCGATGTCCCTTGCCACAATCTCCGCGATTATCTTCTCTTGCTCTGATAATAACGGTTTTGGCTGTTCAATACTATGGTCGTCTATCCGGGTCTCCGGCTTTAATCTTTGGGCTTCGGTTTTTTGGCCTGGGGCCTTTCTTCTTATCGCGGTAATCTTTCGCTGCTCAGCCATAATCTCATCAGCCAAGTCAAAACTCGGAATTTCTAATGTTTCCTCTGATATTTCTGACGCTTCTTTTTTGTCCATGCTCACCGCTGGCTTCGGCAGGGGGGCTGTCTCTTTAGCAGGTATTTCTTCTATTGGTATCGAGTTTGTATCCTTATAAGTTGATATTTCTGCTGCGCCGGAGATGTTTTGCTTTTCTGAATTTTTGGAGGCGGCATTGTCTTGCGACGGTATTATATTGCGCCTGCGCAGAATATCCGCCTTGCATTTCAGAATATCTGTATCAAATAGTTCATTGTTTCCGGCTTTGTTCACCGCTATAACCTCCTTGTGAAAACGCGTTATTCTAACGATATTGCCGGGATTAATCAAGAGCAAATTACATTCAAACTTCGGGGTTTTGTCATAGTGGAACCTCCGGCAAGCTCCTACGAAGCCGGAAACAGAAGGGGGGAATGCAGCCCGATGCGTTTTGATGGTTGGCTCTTTTTGGCTGTAAGCTGGCTGGCGATTCTGACGCTCTTCTTTTATTCGCTCGTCCGCACCCTGCGCTCCAAATCCACAGGATGCCCTACGGCAGACAGCAATAAATCTGAGCCGTGACAGTGATGGAGCGGTAAATTCCGCCCAATCCGTAAGCCCCCAACTTTATGTTGGCGGGTTATTTCACACGTCGACAATGCCCGTTTTTAGGCCAAACTTTCGGCCTTTTTCCGCTCAGATATGGTGTCCCTTGTTATGCCAAGTATACTTTAGTGCGGTGGCTTCATTTGGGGGGTGGATATTCATTTGCCGCCCTTTCTTTGAACCAGCGAACGAATTTTGGAAAACTATCTCGGTCTATGACCGCGTCCAATTGAAATACATGTAGATGGGCATGTCGGGCAAAGTAGATGCCCGCCTTTGTAATAGGAGGCTTTGGTTTTAAGTCTCCCGCGCCTCCAATTTCATGTAAAACTACGTAGCCCATAAGCTGGTGAAAGAATGTTGTTTTAAAATCGAGCTTCTTTGTTGTTTTTACATCAATGAGCAAATCGTCTATCAGTAAATCAGCGTCTGCGCCTCTGACCAAATGGGAGGCTTCGCCAAAGGTAGGATTGAGCAAGCACAAATGTTTAGCTTTAAATAGCTTGGGTTCGACTATTGAAAGAAGCTTGCGCAAGTCTTCAACGTCTTCGTCCTTTACGTTTCCCATATTCTTATCTATGAAACCAGCTCTCCAGATAGGGTCCAATTGTGCAAGGCAGAGAGCACTTTTGAAGAGATCATCAGTTATTCGTCCTGAACGCAGATAAGCGGAATAGTTTGCCTTTGCCTGTTCAATAATCTGTTTCGCTTTCTTCGTCAACTTGGTTTCGGTATAGTCGACAACAGCCCCTATGTCGATAGCGATGATGGGATTAACGAGAAGAGGTGACGGCCGGGTAAGGCAGTGCTCAGCTACCCATTGTCTTTCTATTGCGTCAGGGTTGAGGCGTTTCACATAAAAGCGTAGCAAATAATCGAATGCCGTGCCAACCAGAGTGTAGCGGTTTGAGAGAGGTGGTGCAAGAAGATCCTTATCAGTGGCGAGAGGTGGCTTATTGAACTGCTGACGGAAACGATCTCTTACGTCCTGATTGTTTGAAAGGAATGATGTTAAGCTCATGGAAACTTCCTCCATTACTGTGGACATTTCTGGTAGCCTAACATTGTTTATATTGCTCCGCGTAACATCCCAAATACCATTGCGCCACTCATATAAAACACCTACGCAACCCTACCTTTCAGTCAGCACATTGCTAGCGATCGTCAGTTACAACCAATTGTTGTGCCATCATTTGAAATTTCTCTTGCACTCTTCAAATAGTACCTTGGCTTCATTCTCAGACATGGTAACGATTGAGTTTGCAAAATAGAAATCTCTTTGCAGCAACCCCTTGATAGTGCTTGGCGCAAGATAATAGAGAATCTTACAGGCATCGAGATCAACACCACTAATAAAGTGGCTCAATTTGATCGACCTTTCTTCTTCGTCAAGTTCTTCATTATGCGTATCCTTTATCGTTGCCGTGCCCTTTCCCGCTCCAATGATCCCGTATCCGTTGTGGTACAAGAAAACGTAAGATTTGTTCATCCACTTACCAATGAGGCCTCTACGGTCGCCGTAGGTCGCGGCTTTCTTATGTTTGACCATATCCAAGTATGCTTCCTGAAAGTGGGTCTTGCAGGTGTTGACCCAGCAATTGTAGGAATTCTGCGGAAAGAACAATTCGTTTGATAATTCAAAATATCGCTTGTCATTAACTTCATAGAAACGATAGAAGTATTCTTCTATGTCGACTCCAGATTTCTTCCAATACTTGGTAATAGCGCCTGTGTCCTCAGATGATGAATGTGATATTACGATAATCTTTTGCTTCTTGTTGAATTCGGTTAAGTCAATCTTGTAACCATAATGCTCCTCAAAGGCATTTATTAGTTCTTCGGCTTCAGGGAAACATTTCTTGAAATGATTGTTCATTTCGCTGTAGCGCCAGTAAGAGAAACTTTGGGCATAGCTCAATGCCTGGTAGGCCTTGCCACGATCATAGTGGCCGTGCACCTTCAGTTCGAAGACGACCATGTCTCCGCTACTATTCACCGCAAACAAATCTGCTTCTCTTTGAAGCGATCGTTCATTTCCAAAAACCATATATTCAGGAAGTAAGATGTCTCCGATTATCTTTTTAAGGTAGTTCTCGAGATCCTTTTCGTGTTCGCCGAGCGAATCCACGATATTCATCCCAGAAACTGGTTTGAACTCCTTGGACTGTTTATCCATCTCGAATAACATCTTGTCCTTCCTTTCAAGGCCTAACAATAATTAGATTGATCCGCATAAAACATGGAACTCCGGTTTCCTACGCAATCAGGCCTTTCAATTCCGCAATAATATCAAAATCTTCCTCAAACATCATGATTATATAATATATTGTTGGGCAGAAAAACAGTGTTAATCCCGTGTTCATCTGTGGTTAAT
>CAIYOL010000370.1 GCA_903927855.1 uncultured Planctomycetota bacterium | reverse complement strand
GTAGCAAATGTTCACCCTATAACTTTCTGTCTAATTTTCTATAGCTGACTGCTTCAGCTATATATTCTGGCTGGATGTTTTCGACGCCGGCCAAATCTGCTATCGTTCGGGCAACCTTGCAAATCTTATCGTGGGCACGGGCGGATAAACCAAATTCAGTCATCGCCTGCTTGAGCAGCATTTCGCAGGCCTGGTCAAGCTCGCAGAATGTTCGGACTTGCTTATGACTCATTCTTGCGTTTGTCATCGGCTTGTCGTCGCTGAACCGCTTCCCTTGGACATCTCTGGCCCTGACAACATCCTCTCTCATCGTCGCTGAGTCGAGCTGGTCTGATTTGCTCCGCAGCTTGCTGAAACTTATCGCGGGTACATCGATATGAATATCGATTCTGTCCACTAACGGCCCGGATATTTTTGACATATACCGTTCAATCTGGCCGGGCGTGCATTTGCACCTTCTCGAATCCGAGCCGAAATAGCCGCACGGACACGGGTTCATCGCCGCAACTAACATAAATTGTGCAGGAAAGCGTATCGTGCCTTTGGCTCGTGAGACCGTAACAAACCCGTCCTCCAGCGGCTGGCGAATCATCTCAAGAATGTGTCTGGGAAATTCCGCAAACTCATCGAGAAACAGTATCCCGAAATGTGCCAGCGACAGTTCTCCCGGCCGCGGGTTCGTGCCCCCGCCCACCAGCGCAGGCCCGCTGGCCGTATGATGCGGCATACGTATCGGACGTGTTGCCAGTAGCGCCCTCCCTTTGCCCAATAGCCCCACAGATGAATATATACGGGTCGTTTCGAGCGATTCTTCCACGCTCAGCCCCGGCAAAATAGTCGCCAATCTTTGCGACAGCATCGTCTTGCCTGCTCCCGGCGGACCTATCATCATTATATTGTGGCCTCCCGCCGCCGCGATGGTTAGTGCTCGCTTGGCGCTTTCCTGTCCCTTAACATCCGCAAAATCAACCTCATAGTTCGATGCCGCGTCAAAGAGCTTGTCTATATCGACCGCCGTTGTCTCCAGCGCCAATTGCCCCGAAAGAAACCCCGCCGCCTGCGTCAGCGAGCCGACTCCGTACACCTCCATGTCCTGAACGACCGCTGCCTCCTCGGCGTTCTCTAATGGAACAATCATTCGTTTAAAACCGTTCGCCGCTGCGGTCATCGCCATGCTCAACACGCCGTTAACTTCTCGAACGCGCCCGTCCAGCGCAAGTTCGCCGATAATCACAAAATCATTAAGCACCGCACTTGCCAGAGTTCCTTTGCCGATGAGCATACCTAACGCAATCGGCAAATCGAAAGCCGGCCCCGCCTTTTTGACGTCCGCCGGCGCCAGATTTATCAACGACTGCGTCTTCGGATACTCATAGCCGCAATTGATAATCGCGCTCTTGACCCGCTCGATGCTTTCTTTTACAGCGGCATCCGGCAGCCCCACGATTAGCGACTTCTCGAATCCGCCCCGTGCGACATCGACTTCAACCTCGCAAATAACCCCGTCAATCCCTACAAGCGTGACACTATACAGTTTAGCCAGCATATTTTCCTTTCACGTCCTTTCACTTTACAGCTATTTTGTAGATAGACATACTCCCGTGGCTGCCGTAAACCAGTTCAATATACGTCGGGACCGCCTCACGATATATGTTCTCATCTGCGATAATTTTCGGAAGCCACTTCGCAGTTGGCACAAAATAATTTATTTCATATTGATGTGCAAGCTGCCAAAATGTTTCGGCGCTCGTCGCATTTTCCAGCTCGTCAAGCACGCGCGCTCGCTGCTTCCAGTCGACGCGCGGATTGCTGTGTCCCTCAGGCATAATCCACACCTTCCTGCCCGTCTCCGCATTCAGCCAGCGAAATGCCAGTTCTGGCTCGCAGGCGAAAACGTCGTTGATGTTCGTGTTCTCGAATATCCACTGGTCTGCTTGTCGCAGCAGCGGGCGCTTCGGAAATGGGTGCAGGTACTGGCGGTAATTAATCTTCGCCTCTGCCAGTCCCTGCCCGCCTGTAATGACGCATGCAGCTAATGTTAGTAAGCCGGCTAAAAATGTATTGGCTCGAAGGAATTTCACTCGCCCCGCTATGGCCAGTAACATTGCATCTGTCCCTATGCCGATGACAATCGCCCATCCTAATTGAAAAAACCGCTGGAACTCGTGTGGCACGAATATCGGAATCCCTCTTGCCCAGTCTCCTCCGTATAATCGCAGATATCCCGGCATTTGCCCCAGGATAGTTACCGCCAGAACCGATACCAGCAGCCGCCCTCCGAAGTCCGCCCGTCGAGCACAATATACCAGACCGACTAAACCCGTTGCCCATAGCCATGGACTTCCGTACAAAAGCGCAAATTGAACGGTTTGCAGTTCGCCTGCCAGATATTCACGCCCTGCGCGGTTGAGCACGGGGCCGTGCAGCATTTGGTAGAGAATTGGGCCCGCTGTCAGGAACGTAAGGCTGGTTATCAAAAGGGTCCGCCCGACTGCCCCGGAAAACCACGCTCCTTTGCCTGCACGCGCACACTCCCAGGACGTTTGTAGCACAAAGCCGGCGGCAAGTAACGCGGGAATAAATGGATGGTGCCAGAAGCAAATTCCCTGGAAGACTCCGCACGCCAAAGCCCACAGGTTCGATTGCCGCTTGTGTTGCTGTGCATAAAGCGCAACGGCCGCCCACCCCAGGATGACCGCGTGAATGGATGGCTGACCTTGATGCACCTCCGTCTGCCACCACGGCATAGCAAATAGTAACGCTGCCGTCCCAAGGATGGCTGCTCGCCTGCCCCACTGAAGCCGCATCACAAGGAACAGCCCCGCCGGTATCATCCAGTTGAGCGCCAGTTGTGACAGCCGATAGCAGTCGAGCGGCGTAATACCGAATAGCTCGGACACGCCCGCTGCAATCATCGGGCTAAGCGGCGGATACCACAGGCTCTCGCCGCGATAGGCAGGGTCAGCGAACAACTGCCCGTTTTGTATGTTGATTGCCGAGCCGGCATCACGAAATATATCGTATCCGTGGCGCTGCTCATTGATTACGATAGGGCCTACATACACAATCCAGAACAAAATCAGCAAAGCGAAAAAAGCAATATCAGGGGCAATGTTGACTAATGTCGTTTTGGTTTGCTTGATGGCTAACATTCGGAGATGTATCTTATGGCTTCTCCGGTTTGGCCGCAAGCAATTTCGCCGATGCCGGTATTGGAAAATGCTTTGATTTATCAGCCGCAAACGGTAAAATATGGTTTCTACGCACTTGTGCTCTTTAGTAAAGGAATTTTTCTATGTCTATGCGGGTATATTTGTCTCGGCCGGATATCACCGAAAAAGAAATCAAAGCGGTCTGCGACGTCCTTCGCACCCCCAATCTTTCGCTCGGCCCCAAAGTCCCCGAATTTGAATCTGCCTTCGCCGAATACATCGGCAGAAAGCACGCCGTCGCCGTCAATAGCGGAACCAGCGGCTTGTTTTTATCTCTCTTGTCCCTCGGAATCGGCCCCGGCGACGAAGTCATTGTCCCGCCCTTCACCTTCATCGCCTCCTCGAATACCATTATGATGACAGGCGCAAAACCCGTCTTTGTCGATATCGACCCGAAAACCCTCAACATCGACCCCGCAAAAATCGAATATAAAGTAACCAAGAATACCAAAGCCATTATGCCGGTCGAGGCCTTCGGCAGCCCCGCCGACTTCGACAAAATCTGCAAAATCGCCAAAAGACACAACCTCACCATCCTCGAGGATAGCTGTGAAGCCCTCGGCTCCGAGTTGAAAGGCAAAAAGGCCGGCACCTTCGGCAAAATGTCCGTCTTCGCCTTTTATCCCAATAAGCAAATCACCACCGGCGAAGGCGGTATGATTCTCACCGACGATGACAACTTGGCCGATATGTGCGTCTCCCTTCGTAATCAGGGTCGCGACAAAGGCGGCTCTTGGCTCAGCCACGAACGCCTCGGCTATAATTTCCGCGTTAGTGACATCAATTGCGTCCTCGGCATCGTCCAGCTTTCTCGAATCGATGAAATCAAAGCCAAACGCGCTGCCGTCGCGAAATGGTATCAGGAAATGTTAGCTGACGATGATAGATTGATTGTCCCCTCAGAACCCCCCGGCTGCACAATTAGCTGGTTCGTCTTCGTCGTTCGCCTCGCAGATAACTTCTCCCAAAAGCAGCGTGATAAAATCTTGGAAGCTATGCGGGCCAAAGGCATTCAGGTCTCTAACTATTTCTCACCTGTTCATCTTCAGCCGTTTATGGCCAAGCAGTTCGGCTTCAAAAAAGGCGACTTCCCCGTTACCGAATCCGTCGCCGAACGCACCATCGCCTTGCCCTTCTACAATAACCTCTCCAAAGACGACATCGCCCTCGTCTGCAAAACGCTGAAGCAAATCTTGGATTAACGCAATCCAAAAGCCCCCAACTTTTAACTTTTAAATTTTTTTGTCTCCCGAATTCTGTCTTCCGCGCTCCGCGCGCTCGAAACCTCGGCTATCCTCATAGCAGCCCCACCCTCTGGGTTGAGGTCTCGTCCGGACTCCCTCGCACTATTGTGCCTGCTTCCGAAGTGACGCCTGAATTCGGAGTATGCCTCAGCGCCCAGCCGGATATTGTTCCTGTATGATAAATTGCCCACCAGAGTAATCAGCGGTTCGCGGCATTGCCACAAGTTGCTCCACACCCTGCGCAGAATGCGCGGCATGGAATAGAAGTCGTGTTCGCAGGAAACCATCTCTTTTATGATGCCGTCCATAGACAAATGCTTATACCGGGCTACAGGGAAAGTTAGTGTGTAATATTTCCAGTCTTCAGGGAACGTGTCGAGGGCGATGCGCCCCCGCGATTTCATCTGCTCCCATAGTTGCGTGCCGGGCAACGGAGTCAAAAACAGCGTGTTGAGACTGTCCACACCGTACTGACAGGCTGCCTCGGCGATTCGTTTACCAATGCCGGCTTCGTCTACATCCAAACCCATGATAAAGGAACCAGCTACCAGAATATTGTGCCGTTGTATCCGTTGTACGGAGGCGCGGAAGTCCCGGCCTTTCAGAATGTTGAATTTCTTGCCGACCTCCGCAAGCCCTTCCGGAGAGGGAGACTCAAAGCCGATGTAGACTCCTCTGCAGCCGGCCTTGGCCGCCAGCGTCAGTAGCTCTTCGTCATCGGCAAAGTTAATAGTGGCCTGCGATATCCACTTCTTTCGCAGGTTCGCCTTCGCCAGGGCGCGGAACAGGTCCTTGGCACGGGCGATGTGCCCAGCGCTCGTGCCGATGAGGTTGTCGTCCACCACTAAAACACGTTTCTCACGAATCAACTCGAATTCCCGCACGACGTCCGCAATGGGGCGATGCCGGTACTTGGCCCCGTTGAACGCCGTCACGCTGCAGAAGCTGCAGTTCAATGGACAGCCTCGCGTCGTCTGAATGGCTCCGAAGGCATATCCTCTCGAAAGCAAATCATGGCGGGCAGCCGATACATCTTTTATCTCGGCGAGCCCTCCATCGTACCGGCGCTTCAGCTTGCCTCGCAGGGCGTCCTCAAGAATTGGCGCCCAGACACTCTCAGCTTCCCCGGTAACGACCGAATCCACACGCTCCATAACCTCGTCTACGCACATTGTTGCGTGAATGCCGCCCATGACCACGGGTACGCCCTGATTCCGGAAATGACTGGCCAATTCATAAGCGCGGTTCGCCTGTGAGGTAAAAGCGGTAATGCCCACGAGGTCAGGCCGAGGCATCGCCCGATAGTCCGGCACACCGAGGTTCTCGTCAACTATCCGGATTTCCCACTCAGGCCCGGTCAGTCCCGCCAAAACCATAAGACTCAGTGGTTTCCACACGCGGTAGCGCTTCCATCGCTTCTCCTTGGCTTTGATGATGCCGACAAGCGGATTTGACGGATTTATCAGATATAATCGCATAGCATCCATTCTCTTATGGCTTTTACATCGCTTCCATCTTATTTAGTCCCCTAACCCAAAGGTCGTTAGGGGGCTGCTTACTCAACCCAAATCATAAACACTAAAGCGGAGAATTATAAACAATAAATCGAAGTTTGTAAATGACCTGCCTCGCCTGTCCTCGATTGCCCGCCCTCGAATGTCGTAGTCGGGGGTTGCTTACTTGCTTTTCTGTCGGGGACTCTTTACAATAACCACAATACTATTTACCCAAAAAACGAGGTTTTATACCAATGGCGGAGAAATTGCATGGCTAAAGGCAAATCGGCTAAAAATAATGGTGCAACTAATGGCCTCGAACAAACCCTGTGGCTGGCGGCGGATAAACTGCGAAAGAATATCGACGCCGCAGAATATAAGCATATCGTCCTTGGCCTTATATTCCTCAAATACATATCTGATTCATTCGAGACACTTCATAATAAGCTCATCAAAGGAGAGGGCGAATACAAAGGCGCAGACCCCGAAGACGTGGACGAATATAAATCCGAAAACGTCTTTTTCGTCCCCCCTTATGCCCGCTGGTCCTATCTTCACGCAAGAGCGAAACTACCCAGCATAGGAAAAGATGTTGATGATGCTATGGTTGCTATCGAAAAGGCCAATCCGTCCCTTAAAGGCATTCTGCCTACGGCCTATGCCCGGCCAAACCTCGATAAAGCCGCTTTGGGAGGACTCATCGACTTAATAGGTAATATCGCCTTGGGCGATGAAGCAGCCAAAGCCAAAGACCTTTTAGGCAAGGTTTATGAATATTTCCTGGGCGAATTCGCCAACGCAGAAGGTAAAAAAGGCGGCCAATTCTATACTCCCAAATCAATCGTTCGCCTTATGGTCGAAATGATAGAGCCATATCGAGGCCGTGTCTTTGACCCCTGCTGCGGCTCAGGCGGAATGTTTATAATGAGTGAAAAGTTCGTCGAAAGCCATCAGGGTAACAGAAATAATATTTCAATCTATGGTCAGGAATCCAACCAGACAACTTATCGTCTTTGCCGGATGAACCTTGCTATTCGGCAAATAGACGGTTCACAGGTAATTTGGAATAACGAGGGCTCTTTTCTTAACGATGCTCATAAGGACCTAAAGGCCGATTTTATCCTTGCCAATCCTCCCTTTAACGATAGCGACTGGTCGGGTGAATTATTAACTAAAGACCCCCGCTGGAAATACGGAATCCCCCCGGCAGGTAACGCCAATTACGCATGGCTTCAGCATATGATTTATCATTTATCGCCCAAAGGGATTATGGCCTGTGTCCTTGCAAATGGTTCTTTATCTTCTCAGGCAAGTAATGAAGACGTAATAAGAAAACAATTTATTGAAAACGACCTTGTCGATTGTATCGTAGGTCTGCCCAAGCAATTATTTTATAATACGGGAATTTCCGCCTGTCTTTGGTTTATATCACGTAAGCGAATAGGTAACGGCGACAGAAAGCGAAGCGGAGAAATCCTTTTCATAGATGCAGGCGAAGTCGGCTTTATGAGAGACCGTACACACCGCGAATTTTCCGAAGATGATATTGCCAGGATTGCAGAGACCTATCACAACTGGCGGACAAAGGGCGGAAAATACAAAGATATAAAAGGCTTCTGTAAATCATCCGCCTTAGCGGAAATCCAGAAGCATAATTTTGTCTTAACGCCGGGCCGTTTCGTCGGGATAAAAGACGAAGTCGATGACGGTATCCCCTTTGAAGACAAAATGGAAAAATTAACCGCAGAACTTGCGGGTCAGTTTGAGGAAGAAAGCAAGCTAAATAAGGCGATAAAGAAGAATCTGGCGGAGTTGGGATATAGTGAATAACCGGAAACAAACAATATCGAGAGAAGTTGCCAAGTCCTCAGACCCTATCCCTATCCACATCAGTGGAAAGTACAGCCAATATAAAAAAGAAGTGCAGGATTGTTTCAGTGGTCTAAATATATCCGTTGGCTCATATGACGTACACTCCCTTTCCCCATTAATTGTGCCAAGCCCAATGCAGATTGTTATTTTTCTTGGTAGTACCATTCTGAGTGGGCTTATATATGATTTATTGAAGACAGGAATATATAAACTTATCACGAAATTTGAAAAGGCAGAAATATTTGCGAGGATTGAACATGAAATTAATTTCAGAATATACAGAAATGGACTGGTTGTG
>CAIYOL010000369.1 GCA_903927855.1 uncultured Planctomycetota bacterium | reverse complement strand
TGATTTGCCCGGCAAAAAGGCACAACGGGCACAATTAGAAGAGAAGATGACCAAGCCGGGGTTCTGGGACAATTCTGATTCAGCACAATCGGTAGTCACACAATTAAGCGCACTTAAATCAGTAATTGAGCCGGTGGAAGAACTTACCAACGAGGTCAAAGATTTGGCGGAGCTATTCGATATGGCGGCGGCTGAATCGGACCAGGAAGAGCTGAACCAATTAGAAAATGATTTGGCTGCATTAATAAAGCAATGCGGACAAATCGAGCTGCAGGGACTATTATGCGGCCCTGATGACGCGAAGAACTGCTTTTTCAGTATTCACGCAGGGGCAGGCGGGACAGAAAGCTGTGACTGGGTCAGTATGCTGCTGCGGATGTACGGGAGATATTTCGAATCAAAAAAATACAAGGTCGAGGAGCTTGATATTTCTCCCGGCGAAGAGGCGGGTCTTCGGTCAGTGACGCTGAAGATAAGCGGGCCGTTCGCGTTCGGCTACCTCTCCTGCGAACTGGGCGTTCACAGACTGGTGCGAATAAGCCCATTTGACTCAAACAAAAGACGGCATACGAGCTTCGCGGCAGTCGATGTCGTGCCTGAATCCGAGGATATTGATATTGACATAAACGAAGAAGACCTCAAAATAGATTTCTATCGCGCAGGCGGAGCAGGCGGCCAGCACGTCAACAAAGTCAGCTCGGCAGTAAGAATTGTGCATCTACCCACAGGTATTGCGGTACAATGCCAGAACGACCGAAGTCAGCATCGCAACAAAGCGGAGGCAATGAAGATGCTGAAGAGCAAGCTGTATATGCTTGAGCAGCAAAAGCGCGACGCCGAAATTGCGAAAGTGTACGGTAATAAGGGCGAAATAGCGTGGGGCAACCAGATACGGAGCTACGTGCTGCAGCCCTACCAACTGGTCAAGGACCATCGAACGGATATCCAGACGGGGAATGTGGATTCGGTGCTGGACGGAGACCTTGACATCTTCATCGAAGGCTATTTAAGACACAGAATTAAAAATAAGAATAAAGGACAGGAAGCAAAAACAGAAAGAAAAGACAAGGATTAGCAAGATGAAAGAAATTATCGAAGTCGAACTGAAAACACACAAGATTGATTTCAGCAAGTGTGAAACAAGCCTGCTTGCCACGGGGCATTTCAGCGACGCCAAAGGGCTGGACAAATTAAACGCTGAACTCAACCAAAAACTCGGCGGCGCCATTGAACAAGTGATTAAGCTGGGGGATTTCAAAGGCAAAGCCGGGACCAGCGCCGTCGTTTACGGCAACGACAGTATAGGAGCCAAAAGATTGCTGCTGGTTGGCTTAGGTGAGAAAAAGAAGGCGACACTTGATACGGTTCGCAAAGCGGCGGCCAACGCGGCAAAGAAATCGGTGGAACTAAAAGCAGAAAGTCTCAGCTTAGCGCTGCATCGGGCACTCGACGGCAAGTTAGATTTGACCGCGATGGGCAGGGCTATGGCCGAAGGGACATATCTCGGCAGCTATCGCTACGACGAATTTGTCACCGAGAGCGAAAATGGACGGCTTAAATCGCTCAACGTCGAAGTAATAGATTCTGACAAGGCAAAGATAACGAAGCTGAACAAAGGCCTTGCGAGCGGGATTATTATCGGCAAGGCACAAAGTTACGCGCGGACGCTGACGAACCGGCCTGCCAACATAATAAATCCTGAGGCACTTGCGGCAGAAGCAAAAAGGGTAGCGAAAAATACGACGGGCCTGGCTTGCACAGTTTTTGATGAAAAGCAAATGGCCGCAAAGGGCATGGGCGGCGTGCTTGCGGTCGGCTCGGGGTCTGCGAGTCCTCCCAGATTTATTGTTTTGAAATACACCCCTGCCGGTAAGGCAGCGAAGGGGCGACCCACGATTGCTTTAGTAGGCAAAGCGATAACTTTTGATTCCGGCGGGATAAGTATCAAGCCGGCAGATAAAATGGATGAGATGAAGTTAGATAAGACCGGAGGAATCGCCGTTTTAGGGACAATGAAAGCGGCGGCGGAATTAAAACTTCCCCTTAATATTCTCGGGATAATTCCATCAGCGGAAAATTTGCCAAGCGGGACGAGCTACCGGCCCGGTGACATTATCACAACGTTCAGCGGCAAAACGGTTGAGGTATTGAATACCGATGCTGAAGGCAGAATGATACTCTGCGACGGACTTGCATACGCCGTCAAGGAAAACTGCGCTGTTATCATTGACATAGCGACGCTGACCGGCGCATGCAAGGTTGCTTTAGGCAAGTATATGGCGGGGCTAATGGGAAACGACGAGAAATTGATAAAACAATTACAAACAGCAGCAGAAGAAAGCGGAGAGAAAGTCTGGCCCCTGCCGAGCGGCGATGAGTACGCAGAGGAGATGAAGAGCAAGATAGCCGACCTGAAAAATACCGGAAGCAGATGGGGCGGGGCATGCAATGGTGCCGCCTTTTTGAGACAGTTCGCAGGTGATGCAAAGTGGGCCCACCTGGATATCGCGGGGGTAGACCTATTCGAAAGTACCACAGGGTACACGACAGAAGGCTCGAGCGGATTCGGCGTTCGGCTGCTGACTACTTATCTTATGAACATAGCCAAATAAAAAGGTAAAGATATGCATTCAAAAAATAAGGCAAAAGTAGATATCGAAAGGATTGAGAAAGCAGTCAAAGAGATACTTTTGGCTGTCGGTGAAGATATCGAACGTGAGGGACTAAAGAGAACCCCGACAAGAATGGCAAATATGTATGCTGAGCTATTGGCCGGGATGCACGAGGACCCAAAACAACATCTCAACAGTGTTTTTTCCGAAGACTACGACGAGATAGTTTTGCTGCGTGACATACCTTTTTACAGTATTTGCGAACATCATCTTATGCCGTTTATTGGTTCAGCACATCTTGCATATTTGCCGAGCGGCGTCATACTCGGAGTAAGCAAACTGGCCCGTATCGTGGACTGCTTTGCCCGCCGGCTCCAGACCCAGGAGAGACTTACGGGCCAGATAGCTGATTTTTTGATGAACAACCTGAAGTCGCGTGGTGTTGCGGTGGTGCTGGAGGCGTCACACAGCTGTATGACCATTCGAGGGATTAAGAAGCCCGGGTCGGTAATGGTGACCTCTGCGCTACGCGGTATATTCAGGAGAGACCCAAAGAGCCGAAGTGAGATTATGAGTCTGATGCACAAGGGCAATAAGTAGAAGTATTTTTGCTTATGCATATTCTATCAAGATTAGTGCGGTTTTCGATTACCCCCTTTTTGCCCGAGGACAGCAACGGTTTTAATTCGTTCGCATCGGAACCGGCCGGTGAGGGATTGGCAATATTTTTCGAATTATGCGTAAAGCTGGCCGGTGAGGTTGAACCGACCACAGGATTTGTCGTTAACGTGAGCGATATTGATACAAGTGTACGGAAATATGTTGTGCCGATATTTGCCCAGCAGATAAGAGAGGACTTTCGTCAGGGCAGACATATCGGTTTTCCCGGAATAACAAAACTTTTAAAATCGGCACGAGAACAATTGACTGATAAATTTGGAACGGCAAAGTTGAAAGAATTGAGCCTATCGCTGAACCCATTCAGAAAGGCAGCGATTGACTGCGAAGACTGCAAGATGAGCTATTTTAGCGAGAAATTTGAATTTGCGGCGACACACAAGCTCTGGAACAACGATTTTTCGGATGAACGCAATCGGAAGGTCTTCGGCAAATGCGCAAATCCGGCCGGTCACGGGCATAATTATATTGTTGAGGTTACGATAAAGAGGCCGGCAGGAGAGAACAATCTTTGTATCAGCGATTTTGAAAGAATACTAAACGACGAGCTTATAAAATCGGTGGACCACAAGAATTTGAACGTAGATGTGCCGTATTTTGCCAAAGTGATTCCGACCGTAGAGAATATCGCAGCTTTTGCGTGGGAGAAGCTGGTTGGTAAATTCGGCGAAGCGGTGCTGCATTGCGTAACAATCTGGGAAACCGATAAGACCTGCTGCTCATACCATGGGTAGTTAAACAAAGGGTAAAAAATCAGCAAAATAATCTGCCGCAGAAGTCATATCATCCTAATATCCCCTTTTTTTGAATTTACGAGAGATAAGTGTATTGAGCAAGAGTGCCCAGAGGAAAGTGGCCGATAAAAACGGCCTTTTTAGTATTGAAAACGGGAAGCGTAGCCCCGCTTTGCTCAATGGAAATAGATGTGAACCCATAGGATGTTAAGCACGTATAATTTTTGTCGAAAAATCGGCTGATAATACTTGTTGGAGGAGCGTCTCACTAAAGCTATCTCCTTTATTTGCCGATACTTATGTATAAAAGGCCGGCGAGCAGATTCATGTGCTCGGACTTTTAAGAATATAAAGTTTGATAAAATGCTCAGGATGTGCTTGTTTTTCCACCGCATCCGACAGGGACGGAGTCTGTGAAAGCTGATTACATACCATTGAGGCCTATATGAAAGGGCTTATTACAGGCGGGGCAGGATTCATAGGTTCCCATCTGGCAGAGCGGCTGCTGAGAGACGGGCATAAGGCAGCGGTTATTGATAATCTCAGTACCGGCAGTCTAAAAAATATCGAAGGCCTCAGAAAGCATTCCAGCTTTGACTTCGTTGAAGGCGACATCCGCAATGCCGAGCTAATGGAAGCTCTAACAGAACAATGCGACATGGTCTTTCATTTAGCTGCGGCTGTCGGCGTCAAATTGATAGCTGACAGGCCGGTCCATACGATAGAAACCAATATTGGCGGCACCGAGGTGGTGCTGGAGACAGCCAATAAGTTCGGCAAAAAAATCCTGATTGCTTCAAGCAGCGAAGTTTACGGGAAAAACGAAACAGTACCCTTTTGTGAAGATGATGATATTGTGCTCGGCAGCACACGAATGTCACGATGGTCATACGCCTGCAGTAAAGCGATAGATGAATTTCTGGGCCTGGCTTTCCATCAACAGTACAAATTGGACGTGGTGATTGGCAGGTTCTTTAACACAATCGGGCCCAGACAAACAGGTCAATATGGAATGGTGGTGCCTAGTTTTGTTCAAAGAGCATTAAGGAATGAGCCGGTTTTGATATATGGCACAGGCCAGCAAAGGCGCTGCTTTTGTTATGTGGAAGACCTTATCGACGCGGTCACAGGTTTGATGAACTGTAAGGAGGCAGCAGGAAAGGTGTACAATATCGGCTCAAGTGAAGAGATTACCATCGAGGGTCTTGCTGATAAAATCATCGAGATGACGAACAGCAAAAGCAAAAAGGAATTTGTGCCATACGAAAAAGCCTACGGCAGACCCATCGAAGATATGATGCGACGTGTGCCGAATCTCGAGCGAATAAAAAAGATGACAGGCTGGGAGCCGACAACAAGTCTGGACGAGGCGCTGCGGGCGATTATAGAAAATTTTAAACAGGCAAAATAACAAAAGATTGTCAGAGAGGCGAGATATTATGAAGAAAGCACTGGTTACCGGTATTACAGGACAGGACGGCTCATATCTTGCGGAACTACTGCTGAAAAAAGGATATCAGGTCTGGGGCATTGTTCGGCGAAGCTCATCGTTTAACACAGACAGAATAGACCATCTTTATAAAGACCCTCACAATCAGCCCGCCCTTCGACTGATTTATGGAGACCTGACCGACGGCAGCAATCTTCATTCGATATTAAATGATGTCAATCCTGATGAGGTTTATAATCTCGGTGCACAAAGTCACGTTCGAGTAAGTTTCGATACGCCTATTTATACAGTTGATACAGACGCGATCGGAACGCTTCGGCTGCTTGAGGCGATTCGTTCCAGCAATAAGTCGGCGAAGTTTTATCAGGCCTCCAGCAGCGAGATGTACGGCAAGGTTGTCGAAACACCACAAACAGAGAAGACGCCATTTTATCCGCGGAGTCCCTACGGTTGTGCAAAGGTGTACAGCTTTTGGCAAACGGTGAATTACCGAGAAGCTTACGGTCTGTTTGCGTGTAACGGAATCCTGTTTAATCACGAGTCGCCGAGGCGCGGCGAAACGTTTGTTACAAGAAAAATCACGCGAGCAGCGACGCGAATCAAACTTGGATTACAGGATAAGCTGTATTTAGGCAACCTGGATGCAAAGCGTGACTGGGGATTTGCAGGTGATTATGTCGAGACGATGTGGCTGATGCTGCAACAGGAAAAAAGCGACGATTATGTCATCGCCACGGGCGAGACACATTCAGTCAGAGAATTTTTAGATGAAGTATTCGGCTGTCTTGACCTGGACTGGCAGAAGTATGTCGAGATAGACCCGCGATATTACAGGCCGACCGAAGTTGATTTTTTGTTAGGCGATTCAAGTAAAGCCAAGAAGGTTCTAAAGTGGAAACCCAAGGTGACATTCAAAGAGCTTGCGAGAATGATGACCGATGCCGATATGAAACTTGCTGAACACGAAAAGATTTTGAAGGACCACGGTAAGAAATAATAATGAGCGGCTTTTTCGAAGACAAACGAATTGTTGTTACCGGCGGAGCAGGTTTCCTTGGCGGGTATATTGTCAAAGGGCTGCAAAAACGAGGCTGCAAGAGTATTTTAGTGCCGAAAATCGAAGACTACGACATGGTTAACATGTGTGACATTGTTCGGATGTACGACGATATGAGGCCGGACATTGTTATCCACCTCGCAGCAGTCGTTGGCGGCATTGGAGCCAATCGTGAACATCCAGGTGAGTTTTTCTACAAGAATCTGATGATGGGGGTTCAGCTAATAGAGCAGGGACGAATCCGTAATATCGAAAAATTTGTGGCAATCGGCACGGTTTGCGCATATCCGAAATTTACGCC
>CAIYOL010000368.1 GCA_903927855.1 uncultured Planctomycetota bacterium | reverse complement strand
TGAAAAAAATAACAATTTTACTATTATTTTTTTGTATGACTTCTCCGACCTGGGGGGAAGTTTCGACAAGAGTATGTCTGGCTGATGGTACGCCTTTTGAGCCAATCGAAGTCAATCCCCCGATTATCAAATATCCTGACATCATGGTCGGAACCAAGCTGGCGATTATTGTCTGGTCGGATGTTGGTGAACCCTGGGGATTTGATGGAGGCGGTTTAGCTATTGAGGAGCAATATTGGGATTATGGAATTCTGTCAGCCAGAGGGCCGAAGATTGGCGAGGATTGGACAGGTTCTCATTTTCCTGCCGCCGGTGATGAGGCCGCTGTGGTGATATTGGAGGAATCAGGAATTGAGGGCTTTAGCTTGTATACAGGATCCACTAATGTAGAGGCAGGGGACTGGTTTATTATTGATTATACTGCCACAAAAGTAGATGATTGCAATGTTGGATTCTATGATTACAACATAAAATGGGATGATCCTGTTCATTATCTTTATTTTACTCATGTCCGCACCCGCGACTTCAATAACGACACTAAAGTTGACTTCAGTGACTTTGCAATACTCGCTTCCCACTGGCGGGCAACCGACTGTAACAGCTCCAACGACTGGTGCGGAAAAGCAGATCTCGATATTGACGGGAACATTAACTTCGATGATTTGATGCTGTTTTGCGAATATTGGCTTGAAAAGACCGAATAACAGGGGTTCGCTTAGTATTTTACTATTTATCAGGGTTATCCTGTAAATTGCATTTCATATCAAGCAGGGGGGGTAAGTTGCCTGTTTATAGGGGGTTAGCTTATGTAAGACCTATAATATCTGCTTTACGGGGCTGTTTTTTGGGAATTTGGCGAAAAAACAGTCTACATTTTCTGTTTTACAATCGCCTTGTATAGAGAAGACCATCGATAGTTTTGCCGATGGTAAACTGGTCGTTAAATTAAGTTTTGTCAACCCAAATTTTAGGAGGAGGTAATGATGAAAACAAGGAATTTCACACCAATCGCAGTCTTTTTATTGTGCGTTAGCGGGGTTGCTTTCGCAGACAGGCCCATGGATAGGGAGGAGATTTTGCAAATCTTTAAAAAACTAACAAGTCAGCCGAGAAAGACCTGGATACCTGCAGGTACGATTGAAGCAGCACACAAGGAGTACAGGTCTCCGAAAATTATGAAAGCAGATGCGCTCAATGCTCAGGTCAACAAAGAGATTCAGCGATATCAGAGCGAGACGAACAAAAGGGAGCTTACGGAAGAGCTGCAAAAGATGCGACTTGACGCCGAGCCGTTTAATGCCCGGCACAGATTGTCCAATGAATATACGATGAATTCGACGGTTGTCGTAAAATTCGACGGCAGCAGATTCTACTGGGAAATCAACGCAAATTCACGCACAGATTCGGTAAAACCGGGCAAAGACCTGGCAGATAATTTTATGACCGAACAGTTCGACATGGACTGGAACGCCAGGCGCATATTTATCTGGGACGGCGAAAAGTACACCACGTATTTTCTGCCCGGCAATCACGCCATCGTTGATACAACAGGCCGTACCCCCCACGCTGTCAACGGCCCGCTAACGGCAGGTGTCATTCCTTGGGGATATGGTTACTGCACCTATGATAACCTTTCCGCTGCGGATTCGTCTGCTGTTGAGAAATATGTCGATGGCCAAACCCAAGTACACCTTGCACTTAACAATCCCGATGGCTCACAAATGGTATTTGTTATGGACCCGCAAAAAGACTACGCCGTAATGTTCTGTTCGATAACCGGACACGGTAATGTGGTCTCAAGAAAATACTCCGACTACCGGTCAATAGCCGGTAACTGGGTTCCATCCGTCGTTTTATTGGAGCAGTACGATGCCGCATCGAATAGATTATTGGCCCGCGACTTGTGGAACATCACCGTTATAGATGCAAATACCCCGGAAAGCTATGAGTTCGAGGTTGGCTATGAAGATGATGCCTTGATAGAGCACTATTCCTCTGACAGCAGAAGGCCGGAAATGTATCGCCACTCACGAGGTGCCAATACCGACCTGCTCTTGGCTGAAAGATTGGCCTATGTTGCTTCCGAAGGCACGCAGCCTCAAAACTGCGCAACGGCAGCATTAAAATATGTAGCTTCGCAGTTGGGCAAAAATGTTACCGACAAACAGCTCACCGGTTTGGTTTCAGAATCGAACAGCGTCACAAACTTTTATCAAATGAAACAATTTGCTCAGGGTCTGGGCCTTTATTGCCGTGCCGTCAAGACCGATATCCAGACGCTGAAGAATTTATCCGGTTGCCAGGTAATTCTGCATATCCCCGGCAAAAAACATTTTGTTGCTCTTGGAGCAATTGATGATAAGTATGTCTGGACGGTAGATTTGTCCGGCAATAAATTTTACTACCGCACAGATGTTGGTTTCTTCGGGATGGATTGGACCGAGGGTACGGCTCTTTTGATTTCCAACAGTCCTATTACCGGTGAATTTACAGAAATTGACAATCAGCAGCTTCAAGCAATGACCGGTGCCGCAGGTTACTCTTGCACGCGACTCTTGCAGGAGTACGATGTAATATTTTGCGATTCTGTTGCCGGATTATGTGGAGGCCTTTATGAAGAGTTCTACACGAGATACGGCTGCCAATCCGCCGCAACCGGCAGTTGCAGCAGCACCAAGATGATTAGATATTCAACAACTCCATGTATACAGGATTGTTGCGACCCGTATGCTTGTGATGTAACAGGGGAGTGGACTGATTATTATATGCGTGCGTGTAATTAGCATAGGTCCATCGGCGAGGTGTCAAAGGCAGATGGGATTTACCCATCTGCCTCTTTTGTAAGCGATCTGTGTTGCCCAACGAGAAAAACTGCAATATAATGACCGATTATGAAACGCCCTGCTTTTACGCTTGTCGAATTGCTCGTTGTCATTGGGATAATCGCGCTGCTTATGGCTGTATTGCTGCCTGCCTTAAGCCGTTCAAGGCAAGAAGCTAAGGACGCCGTTTGCGGCTCGAATGTCAGTCAGTTGCTGCGAGGATTGTTTAGTTACGAAACGGAAAACCAAATCTTGCCCTCCGGTTTTGTTGACAGGCAGTTCCTTAAAGACCTACCTCCGGGAGGTTATGCGGGAAATGCTAAATATGATAAAAAAGGATGGTGGTGGTTCAATTTCATAGAAGGATTCTATGAAAAATCCGGAGGTAAAGACACGGCTATCTGCTGTCCATCCAAACGGTTAAATGACCCGACATTCAAAAATGATGTCCTTTGCGGCAATTACGGTATAAACCGCTCTATATGTAAGAGTTCCGATGATACACAACCTAAGAGAGAAGAATTTGTTGGAATGCCTTTGCGCAGTAGCAACATACCGCGCCCCGGCGAAGCCCTGCTGATTGTTGACAGCGGCTACGCTTTAATAAGCTGGTGGCATGCAACCGACAATCCTCCTGTTGCTCTTGGCGATACCCCCCTTGAGAATACTTCCTATATCCCCGGCCTTTGGATTAACAAAAACAGGAATTTACGGCCCTGGCAGAAGTACGATGCCATAAACGGCCGGCATCCCGGTAAAACTGTCAACGTCGGATTTGTAGATGGTCATGTAAGTCGAAAAAAAGCCGACGACTTATTTGTTGAGAAAATAGGGGGTGACTATAAAAACAAAAGCCCCCTTTGGGTACCTAAATGAAATGCCGTTGTCCTAAAAAGACGCCTCTTTAATAATTTCCCGTATTTTGCTCTCGCTTAAATATTCAATCTCCATCGTCGAACTCAAAATATACTCACTATCTGCTGCCGACTTTTGATACCATTCGACCTTTTGGGGAAGGCCTGTCCTTTCTTCTACGAAAACTCGCCATTTCTTAGATATCGCTGAACCGCCATATTTCTTCTTGACCCATTTCAAGTCATATACTTCAATGCTTTTGGTTACGTCTATACTTTTATCATCTACGCGACTCCATTCGGCGTCTTTGGGAATTTCAGACATATCATAAAATGGTAGTAGACCTAACGAACCACTAATTTTGTCCTCCATACCAGCGACAATATCATCGGTTAACCCAACCGTATTCATTACACCAACATCCTGTTGCTATGTCTTTCTTGTTCTATTGGCGATGTCCCATAACACACATTGCTCTGCAGTTTTAGTCACATATATATTTAGCGTCTTTGATATCCACAATTCCTGTGTGGGTTTTTTATTGGGGGGCGTAAAATTCGTAATATGGATGTTCCTGATTTTTTCGACGGCCTCGTAGATTTTCCCCAGTGTAACCGCTTTAGCCGTTGGTATATTTTGGAATAAGACAGCCGCCATCAATATTACCGCCGCCGCCACAGCCCCGGTTTTAAATAGCGGCCTTAGATTTACCCTCGACGCCTTCTGCCTCAGGACGGCACCGAAATCAACAACCGGCGATAAGGACTCGGCCTCCGTCTCTGCATCTGCTTCTGCCTGTTTCCTCACCTCCACCCTTATCGGAAAGCCGGCGTATGGAGCATCTGGCTGCTCGAGTATCTGGGCTTTGGCGGTTTCATCTATCCGGTATATCGTAGCAACGTCGGAGTCGGCCCGTTCACAAATTCCATATATAGTCTCGTGCAGTTCCTGCATTTTAGCCAGACACGTCGGGCACGTGCGCAGATGCGACGTGAGGGATACTCGGAACTTTGCATACTGGTCATTGGTAGGGTCAAGTCCGTATGGTACGGCATAGTCAAAAAAATCTCTTGCTGAGACCTTCTCGCAAGGAAATTTCTTTTCCGCTGAATCGGTCTTGGACAGTCCTTTGATGACCATTTCCCTGCGTTGATACAATAGCCCCCTGCAGTCAGGACAAACGCACAAGTGTCTCAGGACTTCTGAATCGACCTCGTTTAATACTATCGACACAAGGGATGGTATCGCATTTTGGGCTTCTATGCAGCTGACATTGCTCTCCTCAGGCTTATCTGTAAATAGCCGGCTTAATCGGCGCAATTGTTTGCGGTTAAGATTCAACCTGCGGATTGTCTCTAAATCCTCAGAGCATTTTTGGCAATTATCTATGTGTACCGTTATCGGCGTTGGAACCCTCGTTACTAAGGCTGGGTCCGATAGTCCCGGCAAAAATGGCTTTACGCTTTCACAGGTTACCGGCTTATCGATGTAGGTAAGATGATAGGTCAGAATTTTTGTAATATCGGAGCTGGCTTGCCCCTGTCCTGTTTCGACATGACTTTCGGCAATTGCCGCCATACTTGCAAGGCGGCTTAACTGCTCTTGGCAGTCTCGGCAATGCTCGATGTGGGCGGCAACAGCTTCCGGAACTTCTTCACGCCCTTCCTTGCTCAAAAAGTCATAATAATATGGCTCCGCCTCTTTACATAACCGGTTAAAGTTTAGAGCAACCATTCTAACCCCCTTATTTTACTGCCAGATAATGTCGGATTTTGCTTAAACCAGATGAAACATATCTACTGACTGTTCTGTCGTCCACGTTCATTTTCTTTGCTACCTCTTTGACATCAAAGCTGTTCCTATACCGCAAACTTATTGCCTGGCTTTCTCTGCGTTGCAACCACCCCTCTATAGCTTCGAACATCTTGTCGGTTTCCTCTGCCTCAATCAAGGCGTTTTCAGGGCTGTCTTTGTTGATGGAATATTTGGAACATTCTGCATATTTATTTATTCGGGTTTTGTACTGCTCTATCCGGCGAGCGGCGTCAAGAACATCATTGATTATTGCTTTATACAGATAGCTCCTGACATTACGCACCCCTCCGGGTATGGGCTTGGAAGCAAGGGAAAGATAAAAATCCTGGAACAGGTCATCTGCTATGTCTTCGTTTTTGACCTTGTAACGAATTATAGCCCGAATAAAATCCCCATGTTCGGAAACAATTCTTGCCGCACCGGTAACGTTACCCGGCAACTCAGATGCTTCCTTTACCCTCACATTAAACACTTGGACTATGCTCCCAAAAAAGGGGTCAACTGAATGTCGGTCATTATACCCGATTCGGTGTTTGTTAACAAGGGGTTAAAAGGGTTTTTGTTTGGTTATGCACCGAATTTAGCTCCCTTTGGTAAAAAAATTATTTTTTTCATCAACATTTTGCCTTCGAGGTTCGCCTTCAATTATTAAAGCGGAAGGGGAGATGGTCTATGTTAACGTCGAGGACGTGGGAAATTCCTCCTCATAGGTCCTGTGTCTTCGGTATTTTTGATTATCGAAAATTTTTTTGGATTATGGAAAATATGTGCAAGAATTGCGAGTTCTTTGCGCTAATGTGTCCGGCTACGGACGAGTGCCTTTGGGGTGTTTGTAAAAAACCTGTAGCTGATACAGGAGAGATGAATAACAAAAAAGAAGTTGTCTTCAAATGGGCCGAGGACGCCTGCTCCGACTTTGTGACCAGGCAAAAGACTGCATTGGGTCACCTGCAAGAATGGCTGGAACCCTTAAAAAAAATGTTGAAATTATAATAAACGCACTAAAATTCGCTCTTGCAGCTGCCCCCTCAGAACACCGTTAATCTTTTTTGAGCAAATTAATAATTGTCGCCGTAAGTTCCTCAACTGCTTGACTTACTTCTTTTGATACATTACTTCCTACAACGATGGTTTGAGGTTGGATGCCGATAACTATAACCTTCAAATTAGGGGAAGATTGCCGGAGATAGTCAATCATTACCTTGATAGGCAGGCTATGAGTACAAAACGAAGTGCCGGCAACTTTCTCAGGATTTATTATTTTGATTTGGCCCGGTTTGGTATTTATATCGGCTGAATCGATAATTATAAGATGAGACGGCTCGAATTTTTTTATTTCGCCCGTGAGATTTTCCGGAGCGGTTTCACCGATGAAAACCTTTACCTGAGGCGCTGACTTCTTTTTTGGGCGGCTGATTTTTTTTATTTGCTGTGCGGCAAGGACACCGGCCGCATCATCGCTCCTAAGCTCCGAACCGACGCCGAGGATGGCGACTTTGCGGGCATTTTCAAGTTTTTGTTTCAGAACCGTCGTTAGTTTCGTCACTATAAACTACCTTTAACTTTTCACGGTCGGACTTGGCCAGCTCAAATTCCTTTGTGGATTCAAGGGCTTCTTTGGGACAGGAGTCAACGCACTGTCCACAATATATACATTTGCCAAGGTCAATTTCGGCGATAAATTTTTTATCGCCTACTTTTTTAATGACGATTGCGCCGGTCGGGCAATCCTTCATACACATCATACAACCTATGCATCTTTGAGGGTAATATTTCAATCTGCCCCTGAATTTATCCGGCATCTCGGTTTTCACGAAAGGGTATAAAGTCGTCGCAGGTCTTTTAAACAGAGACTGCAAAACCTGCTTTACCATTTTGCCGGGTTTGATCATTTTACGATAATTCCTTTTATTACAAGGTCAACAATAAGCTGCAGAAAAGCAACAGGGGCAACGTATTTCCAGCAGAAATTAATCATCTGGTCGATTCGCAGGCGGGCGAACACCGTCCTTAGCAAAGACAGTATCGCCACTATGAACAAAACTTTTACCAGATATAAGATAAATCCGGGGACAAACCCGAGATTTAATCCGAAGGGCAGAAAGACGGCAGCCAAAAGCGACGCACCAACCACAAGCTCCATATCCAGGGCCAATCTGAAGAAGGCCAGCAATCTTCCGCTGTATTCGGTGAAGCTGCCGGCGACAATTTCTGTCTCGGCTTCCGGTATATCGAAGGGAACTTTTTCCAGTTTACCCAAAAGGGCAACCATCGCAATTACGAATCCCACAGAGTTGAATAATGATAACCAGAGATGTTTGCTGTAGAAAACGGTTATTTCGCTAAGGGACCACGAATCAGCCAGCATTGCCGGGGCCAGTATGCTGAGAAACAGCGGAATTTCGTAGGCGAAAAACTGTGTCATCGCCCTGGTGGCGCCGATTCTGGAAAAGACACTCCGTGAATACCAGCCCCCAAGAAAGATTGCAAGCGTGGGGATTGTCAGTAAATAGATTACAACAATCAGGTCGCCGTAAAACGAAAACAGCGCCTTCGTCTGCCACAACGGTATATAAAAAAAGGCGGTTATGACGGAAGTAGCCGCAAGAACCGGCATAAGCTTAAATATCCCCGCGTCGGCATCTTCCGGAATTATATTTTCCTTGGCTACCAATTTGACAAGGTCTGCAAATGGCTGATACCACGGCGGCCCGACTCTGTTCTGCAGTTTCGCACAGAACTTGCGGTCCACGTATTCCGCCGCCATGCCGAACACCACAACAAATAAAAATCCCGGAAATATCAGAAGATTAAAAAACACATTTGCCATTACTTAGTTCTCCGGACCCCTGAATCTTCTATTCAAATCTGAGAAATCAATTCCGCGCTTTCGATACCAGTCTATACCGGCAGAGCGCAGCACGGGCCAGGTCATAATATTCTTACCGCCGGCGTT
>CAIYOL010000367.1 GCA_903927855.1 uncultured Planctomycetota bacterium | reverse complement strand
TGCCTGAAGTGCCGGCCTTCAGATGGCATCTAATACTTTCGCAAAAAGGTAAGGTGTCACAACCCGTCTTTGACTCAGGCACCTGCTTGTTCAACCCCGTCTCAGGCACACTCGGCTCAGACGGCCTATTTGGTTCGTTCGGCTCAGATAGCTTATTGGGCTCATTTGACTCAGACAGCTTTTGTTTAAGCATTTCAAGCAATTGCTCCTTCGTTAAACTGGTTAGCCAGTGCGTCAGTTCTATCGTCTGCGCCTGACCTTCTGCGTCGGTATATTCAGCCGAGCAAATCCCTCTGACCCATATCTGCATCTTTTCCATCGCCGTCGGCTCATAAAACAGCTCAACAGTAGTTTGCCATTTAATTTCGGGATACTTGACACTGCTGCCATACTCAACCGTCTCCTCAACCGAATTCTTGGACAGGAGAGTCTCCATATTATCGCGTGCGACCTCAAAGGCCCGCATACGCAGCTCCGAATCCGCGGCTGAGGCCATACAGCGGTTTATAACAACCAGCACACTCGAGCTGATAAGCGCAAGTATAATCAAAGCAGTTACAACTTCCACCAGACTAAAAGCTGGCATAAACAACAGAATTTGTTTAGAACGGCACTTCATCTTGTCTTTTCGGCATCAAAAGCTCGACATCTCCTTCTCTCAATGCAACAACTCCGTTCAACCGGTTAACTACTACCGAATACGGCTGCTCGCTATCATCGATCAGAACTATCTTTCCACCGGCCTGCCAACCAGCGTGACCTGCGCGAAAAAATGCCTTTTGATGCTCTTCGTCGGTGCTGACAAGATCATCGAACAGAACAGAAACAACCCGGCAATTATTGTTAAAATCATTTTTGACAATAATCTCTTCTTCCAAAACATCCGACGGCAACTGGGGCGAAGTAATCTGGCGAAGTGTATAGCACTGCTCTGTGATATCAATAATAACTTCGTATCTTCTATCGCTTTCAGCCGCGGCGGTGGCCGCCATCTGCATTGTCGAGACAAGCTCATTGGCCTGTGCACTGAATGTGCTCCTTCTAAGTAATCCCGAAAAATTTGTTACCGCTAAAAGCACAAACAGAGAAATTACCAAAATCACCACTACCAGCTCAGTAAACGTAAAGCCGTTAATGCGTGAACGAGTGGATGGACGAATGAGTACCGCACATTTACGCATTTGTGAATCTGCGCATTTGCGTATAAACACATCAATCCGCATCGGTGCTATACAAGTCGGCATCGTTACCCTCACCACCTTCTTTGCCATCAGCACCCAGACTCTTGATTACAAATGGCTTTCCGCTTTCCGGTGAAAGCTCATAAATAAAGTCGTTTCCCCAGCCGTCTTTGGGTATTTCGGTAGTTTCCAGATAGCCGCCCGGCTCATACCTTGTAACATCGCTCGGCTGCTCGATAAGCGCCATAAGCCCTTCTTCTTCGGTGGGGAACCGGCCTGTGTCCATCTTAAATTGATTAACCGCATTATGAAGAAGCTTTAAATTGGCCTTGGTGGTTGTAACGCGCGCCTGGTCTATCTTCGACGCCACCTTTGTAACTACCAGAGTGGCAAGCAGGCCGATGATAATAAGCATTGCCATCAATTCAACCATCGTAAAACCGAATCTGTTTTTTCTCTTTCTTTTATTCATCTTTTTATAAAACTCCTAAAATAAATTCCCCATTAAGCAGAACGCCCCACATCAATGAGGACTTCCAAATAGTATCAAAATTTACCCGCTGAAACCTCCAAAATCGGCAATATCGTCGCATAAGCAATCAAACCTATTATTGCAGCCATAATAATTATAATAAGCGGCTCAACCGCAGCGCTCAACCTCTCGATAACTACGTCGGTTGAAGACTCGAGGTTTTCACTAATATCCTTAAGCATCTTTTCCAATTCGCCGCTTTTCTCGCCGACAGCTACTATATGAGCAATTGCAGGGTCGATAACACCGCTGTCCCGCAGCGGCGTAGCAATATCCGCCCCGGCAAGAATCCTCTCACGTGCCTGCTGAACTGCGCTCCGCATGAGACTATTGCCGGTAACCTCCGCCACGACCCGAAGAGCCTCAGCCATAGCAAGTCCGGAACTAAGAAGTGTTGAAAGCGTAGATGCAAATCTGGCAACTACCCGCTGTTTTATCAGCGGACCAAACAACGGCAGGGACAGCAGGAGCTTATCCCGCAAATATGCGCCCCGCTGCGTCTTCAGAAAACGCCTCAGACCCCAGGAGACTGCAACAACTACGGCAATCACAACAAACAGCCACCAGCTCGTCAGGACATAACTTACACCCATCAATCCCCTGGTAACCAAAGGCAGCCTCTGCCCCGTCCTTGCAATCTGCTCAGCTATTTTCGGGATAACAAATGTTGTCAAAACAATAATAGCTGTGATACAAAATACAACAAGAACCATCGGATATATCATCGCTGTCATTACCTTCGATTCGACCCTCCGGCGCTTCTCCATAAACTTTGAAATAGTCGAAAGGCTCTGCCCCAAAGAGCCCGTTACCTCACCGACGCGAACCATACTCACATATATAACATCAAAATAATCGCTGTAATCGTTCAAGGCATCAGCAAAAGACTCGCCGCTAATAACCCTGTCGCGAATATCGGTAATGGTGTTCTTGAACCGCACATCGGATATTTGCAAAGTAAGAACCGAAAGAGCTTCGGTCAGCTTAATCCCTGAATTAAGCAGTGTGGTCATTTGCTTTGTAAAATCGATTATCTGGCCTTTGCCGCCTCTGGAAAAAATTGAAAACAACGCGGCCTTACTCTCGGAACCGGTGCTGACCTCTGTGATTGAAGTAGGGTGAATGCTTCGAACCCTCAGCTGTTTTCGCGCAGCATACGGACTTTCGGCGGTGATTGCGCCTTTGACTTTTTTGCCGTCCGCCGCTACCGCTGTATAGTTATACCTAGGCATAAACCTGCGTCCTCTATATCACATCGGCCTGTGTTACCCTCAATACTTCAGCAATAGTTGTTACTCCGGCAAGGACCTTTCGAGCGCCATCCATTCGGAGCGTTTGCAGCCCTGCGTTAATGGCCGCCTTCTTTATAGCGCCTGCGGTTTCCTTTTTGTATATCATTTCCTGAATTTCCTCGTTAACCATCATCAGCTCGTAAACACCCGTTCGGCCTCGATAGCCGGTCTGAAAACACTTATCACAGCCTTTTCCGACAAAGAACCTGCCGCCGTTGCGCTCACCTACATCCCCAACACCAAGCTCTCTCAACTCATGGGGCTTCGGCTCATGCTGCTCTTTACAGTCCGGGCACACTTTCCGCACCAATCGCTGCGCTATTATGGCAATCAGCGATGAGCTTGCCAGATAAGGCTCTACGCCCAAATCCAGAAGCCGGCTCACCGCGCCTGCCGAGTCGTTGGTGTGCAGAGTGCTGAAAACCAAATGCCCCGTCAGCGAAGATTGTATCGCCATTCGCGCCGTTTCAACATCCCTGACTTCGCCGACCATTATAACATCCGGGTCCTGACGAAGTACGTGTCGAAGTGACGTAACAAAAGTCATTCCTTTCTTGCTGGCGACCTGAATCTGGCTGATGCCTTCCAGTTGATATTCGATAGGGTCTTCTATGGTGATAACATTTTTCTCAGCCGAATTAATCCTGTTAAGACAGGCGTAAAGAGTCGTGCTTTTCCCGCTGCCGGTCGGGCCTGTTACGAAAATAACCCCGTGCGAACGGCCCAATAGAGAATCGAACTTCTTCAAATCGCCTTCCCACAGACCCAGCTCGTCTAATTTGAACAGCCCTGTGCTTTTGTCCAACAGCCGCAGGACACTGCGCTCACCGAAGCTGGTCGGTACGGTACTGATACGCAAATCGATTTCGCGCTCGCCCAGGCGGACGCTACAGCGTCCATCCTGAGGCATACGGCGTTCTGCAATATCCATTGCGGCCATCACCTTTATACGGGATATAACCAACGGCAGGACATTCCTGTTCAAGCTCAAAACATCATATAAAATACCATCTATCCGGTAGCGAATCTGAATCTTCGCCTCGTAAGGATGAACGTGGATATCACTGGCACGCAATTGCAGCGCACGAAAAAGAATATCATTAACCAATCTAATAACCGGCGGGCGATTAACCACATCAAGGAGGTCGTCGGAAGTGCCCACTTCGTCGATAAGCTGGTCGATATTTTGCGAATCAAGCTCTTCGGCCACCTCTTCAATGACCGTTGTCTTCTGCTCGTAGGCAACATCTATCGCGGCGGTAATAGCGGCACGGCTGGAGACCGCAGGCCTGACGGGCATACCCGTCATCTTCGAAACATTATCCAAAACATCAGAATCCAAAGGTTTGGACAAAACCACGGTAAGCTCTTTGTCATCGGCCTTCGTTCTTACCCCGATAAGATAATGCTGCTGAGCATAGCTCGCTGGAATAGATTCTATGAATTCGGCCGGCACGGCCTTGGCGGATATATCTTCTAAAAATTCCCACCCAAGCGCAGCGGCAAACAACTTCAGAACCGCTGCCTCGGTAAAATACGGACAGCCGAGCAACAGCTCATCGAGCCGGGACTTCCCCTCGCTGTTTGCCTTCAGAAACTCGGTCAATCGCTCAGCGTCGATAAGCCCCGTTCGCTTGGCAGCTTGTATCAATAATTCCTTCATAATATTACTGTGGCAGGTCTATGTACCTGCCTTTCTGAAACGATAGATTAAGGCAGCCACATAGTGTTTAGTGTTGCCCATTATACCCC
>CAIYOL010000366.1 GCA_903927855.1 uncultured Planctomycetota bacterium | reverse complement strand
TGCAATGGCTCTCGCGTCGTGCATGACTACTTTTATCGTCCAGAAAAAAGGCGGAGCAATGGAATGGGAACATTACGGCCTACCCATTCGCCTCGCCAACGCCTCTATTTCCTATCTGCGATACATCAGCAAGATGATTTGGCCTGCCCGGCTGGCGGTGTTTTATCCGCACGCCGGCCAAAACATATCGATTTTATATGCCGTAATATCTGCCGGTTTTCTGCTGGCTGTAACAATTCTTATATTTCGATTCGCCAAAGAGCGCCGATATCTGGTTGTAGGCTGGCTCTGGTATCTCGGGACGCTTGTGCCTGTTATAGGCCTCGTCCAGGTCGGTAAGCAGGCCATGGCCGACCGCTACGCCTACATCACTCTAACAGGCCTGTTTATCATCATCGCCTGGGGGTTACCGGACCTGCTGGCAAAATGGCAATATAAAAAAATCGCACTTACCCTGTCGGCACTGCTGGTTATTTTGGCTCTGTCGATATGTACCCATTTTCAGCTTCGTCATTGGCAAAATAGTATGACTCTGTTTCAACAAGCCATTGATGTGAACGGGGACAATTACATAACGCGTTTTCGCATAGGGAACTTTCTACGCAAGCAGGGCAAGCTGGATGAGGCTATTTACCATTATAAAAGGGCGATCGAGATAAATCCCAACGCTGTCGAGGTTTATCCCAATCTCGGTGCCGTTCTTATAGCTAAAGGCGAATTTGCTGAGGCCATTTCTCTTGACAATAAAGCCTTGCAAATCGCACCTGATCTTATCGAGTTACATAACAATCTTGCACTTGCTTTGATGGCGAGCGGCAAACCCGCAGAGGCAGCAAAAGAGTATGAAAAAATTCTGAGCATCCAACCTCAAAACGCCATCGCCCATAACAATCTCGGTGGAGTACTTTGTCAGCAGGGCAGATTTGATGAGGCCATTGCACATTTTAACCAAGCCATCCGAATCGCTCCTGACTACACAGCCGCAAGAAACAATCTCAACCGTGCCTTAACCGAAAAACAAAGGCTCCGCAACAAAGATAACACAAAAGAATAATTTCTATTTTGCTGCCGGTTTTTGCCATCGAAAGTTATATGCGTCTTTACAACAACAGCCCTTATTGCCTTGACACCGCACCGAACAACAAATTAGAATTCGCAACCATAATGGATAATATAACAACCAAATACCGAAGCTTTTGGATTTGCCTGACTTTGATGCTAATCACTGCGGCGGTCTTTTACCAAGTCTGCACTTATGATTTTGTTAATTTCGATGATCCCGTCTACATTTATGAAAACCCAAATATACAGGCCGGCATCACTCCTGAAACCATTAAATGGGCTTTCACTGCCAGCTACTTTGCCAACTGGTATCCCTTAACCTGGCTTTCACATATGCTGGACTGGCAGTTGTTTGGTCCTGAGGCGGGGGGCCATCATTTCACTAACCTGGTTTTTCACATTGCGAATACGCTGCTTCTATTTGTTGTTCTAAAACAAATGACACACAGGTTTTGGCCAAGTGCGTTTGTAGCAGTCTTGTTCGCCCTTCACCCGCTTCACGTCGAATCCGTTGCCTGGGTCGCCGAGCGCAAGGATGTGTTGAGTGCTTTCTTCTGGGTGCTCACGATGTGGGCATACCTGCGATATGTCAAACATCCGGGTGTTGCCCGCTACCTGCTGACGCTGTTGACCTTTGCTTTGGGTCTTATGGCAAAGCCTATGCTCGTAACTTTACCATTTGTATTACTGCTACTGGATTATTGGCCACTCGCTCGCGTATCATTCGAACGACAGACAATCTATCGTTTGATTCTGGAAAAAGTCCCTTTCTTTGCTCTTTCGGCGATTTCAAGCGTTGTTACTTTTCTTGTGCAGCGAAGCAGTGGAGCAGTAGGATCGCTTGGCCAATATCCTCTAAAGATTCGCATATTCAACACCCTTATTTCTTATGTGGAATACATAGAAAAAATGATATGGCCTGTTCACCTGGCGGTATTTTATCCACACGCTGGCCGAAACGTATCGATTTTATATACTATAATATCTGCCGTTCTCCTGCTGGCCGCAACGATTCTTATATTTCGACTCGCCAAGAACCATCGATATCTGGTCACGGGCTGGCTTTGGTATCTTGGGACGCTTGTGCCTGTTATAGGCCTTGTCCAGGTCGGTAGGCAGGCCCTTGCCGACCGCTACAGCTACATTCCTCTGACGGGCTTATTTATTATCATTGCCTGGGGGCTGCCGGACCTGCTGGCAGGATGGCGATATAAAAAAATCGCACTTACCTTGTCATCGCTGCTGATTATTTCAGCTATGTCGGTATGTACCTATTTTCAGCTTCGCTATTGGCAAAATAGTCTAACTCTGTTTCAACACGCTCTTGACGTAACCGAGGACAATTACGTAGCACACCTTTACAGAGGGGACTTCCTCCGCGACCAGAACAAACTCGACGAGGCTATCAGTGACTATCAAAAATATCTTCGGAGAGTACCTGATGACTCAGACGTATTCAATAAACTTGGCATTGCACTCATCAAACAAGGCAAATTTGACGAATCCATCAAATGCTTTACCGAAGCCCTACGGATAAAACCTGATTTTACCAACGCCCATACCAATATAGGTCATGTCTTGGCCCTTCGGGGCAACCTCGATGAGGCTGCTGTACATTTTGCCGAGGCTCTCCGGCTTGACCCTCACACTGTCCAAGCGCACTACTATCTCGGACAGGTTTTGGTGCAAAAGGGAAAAATCAATGAGGCCATCACACACTTCGAGGAGGCACTGCGACTCACACCTGACTGGGTTGAACCTATGAACAACCTGGCCTGGTTACTGGCCGCAAGTAAGGAAACCACAATTCACAATCCTAGCAAGGCAGTCGGACTTGCCCAGCGGGCATGCGAACTTACTAACTATAGGAAACCCGACTTACTGGATACCTTGGCTGTGGCTTATGCTGCGGCAGGCGACTTCGGTAGGGCCATAGAAATTGCTGAAAAGGCCTTAGAATTATGTCAATTTTCTGGACAGAACACGCTTAAGGATAGGATTGAAAGCCGGCTGGTCTTGTATAGGGCTGGCAAACCTTATATCGAAGCTCAATAGACCGTTTTTAGCTTCTTCTTGACTCTATACCGAACAACAAATTAGAATTCGCAGCCATAATGGATAGTATAACAACCAAATATCGCAGCTTTTGGATTTGCCTGGCCTTGATGCTAATTACCGCGGCGGTTTTTTACCAAGTCTGCACTTATAATTTCATTAATTACGACGATCCTGAGATGATTTATGAAAACCCAAACATTCAAGCCGGCATCACTCCTGAAACCATTAAATGGGCCCTCACTACCGGCTACTTTTCTTACTGGCATCCCTTAACCTGGCTTTCACATATGCTAGATTGGCAGCTTTTTGGCTCTAAGGCCGGAGATCATCACCTCACCAGCTTAGTTTTTCACATTGCGAACACACTGCTTCTCTTCATTGTTTTAAGACAGATGACACACAGGTTTTGGCCAAGTGCGTTTGTAGCAGTCTTGTTCGCCCTTCACCCGCTTCACGTCGAATCCGTTGCCTGGGTTGCTGAACGCAAGGATGTGTTGAGTACCTTTTTCTGGATGCTCACAATGTGGGCATACCTGCGATATGTCAAACATCCGGGCGTTGCCCGCTACCTGCTGACGCTGTTGGCCTTTGCCTTGGGTCTTATGGCAAAGCCTATGCTGGTAACAATACCGTTCGTACTACTGTTGCTGGATTATTGGCCACTTGCTCGTGTATCATCCGAACGGCAGACAATCTATCGTTTGATTCAGGAAAAAGTTCCTTTCTTTGTTCTTTCGGCAGTTTCGAGCATTATTACCTTTCTTGTGGCACGAAGCGTTGGAGCAGTAACAAAGCTTGTTGGCCTTCCCCTAAAGATTCGCATTTTCAACGCCCTTATCTCTTACATGGAATATATATGGAAAATGATACGGCCGGTTCGTCTGGCGGTGTTTTATCCGCACCCCGACCAAAACGTATCGATTTTATATGCTATCATATCTGCCGTTTTCCTGCTGGCTGTAACAATTCTTATATTTCGACTCGCCAAGAACCATCGATATCTGGTCACAGGCTGGTTTTGGTATCTTGGGACGCTTGTGCCTGTTATTGGTCTTATCCAAGTTGGTGCTCAGGCCATGGCCGACCGCTACACCTACATTTCTCTAACGGGCTTATTTATTATCATTGCCTGGGGGTTGCCGGACTTGTTGGCAGGATGGCAATATAAAAAAATCGCACTTACTTTGTCTGCGCTGCTGATTATTTCAGCTATGTCGGTATGTACCTATTTTCAGCTTCGCTATTGGCAAAATAGTCTAATCTTGTTTCAACATACCCTTGATGTGAGCGGGGGCAGTTATACAACGCACATTCATATAGCGAACGCCCTCTGCGAGCAAAACAGGCTCGACGAGGCCATTGAAGAGTATCGAAAATGCCTTCAGGGGACACCCGACGACTCGGACGTACTCAATAATCTTGGCATTGCACTCGGCAAACAGGGCAAATTTGACGAATCCATCAAATGCTTTACCGAAGCCCTATGTATAAAACCCAATTTTATCAACGCCCATACCAATATAGGTCATGTCTTGGCCCTTCGGGGCAGCCTCGATGAGGCTGCTGCACATCTTGCCGAAGCTCTCCGGCTTGACCCTCACTCTGTCCAAGCGCACTACGATCTTGGGCAGGTTCTGGCGCAAAAGGGAAAAATCAATGAGGCCATCACACACTTCGAGGAGACACTGCGACTCACACCTGACTGGGTTGAACCTATGAATAACCTGGCCTGGTTACTGGCCGCAAGTAAAGAAACCACAATTCGCAATCCTGACAGGGCAGTTGGACTTGCCCAACGAGCATGCGAACTTACTAACTACAAGAAACCTGACTTGTTGGATACCTTGGCTGTGGCTTATGCTGCAGCAGGCGATTTCCATAAGGCCATAG
>CAIYOL010000365.1 GCA_903927855.1 uncultured Planctomycetota bacterium | reverse complement strand
AGGAAAAAGAAAACAACCCGTTTCTGCAATAAGTTCCCCCCATCAATTCCATCTATTCGAAGTTACTGAAGTACTCCGGTTTGCCGTCATCGCTGTCGTAACGTGTCGTATCTTCCTCCTCCGCGTCGATTCTGATTCGCTCGATACGCTCGGCTCGTTTGCTGATACTGTCAATGGCAACCAGAATCCCATTCATTTTCACATCGCCGGTTGCTATTTCAAAAGGCACCGGCATCCGCGTTCTGAATGACTTTAAGACATTCTCAGTGCCTCGGCCAATCACCGAATCATGAGAGCCGGTCATACCAACATCAGTAATATATGCCGTGCCTTTAGGCATAATTTTTTCGTCGGCCGTTACTACGTGGGTGTGAGTGCCGAAAACACAACTTACCCTGCCGTCAAGATGATAGCCCATTGCAATCTTTTCGCTCGTGGCCTCGGCGTGAAAGTCAACGATTATGATGTCGGCTTGTTGCTGAAGCTGCGGCAGAATCTTGTCAATGGCATTATAGGGACACTCTGCCGGCTTCATAAACAAACGGCCTATCAGAGAAACGATACCTACGGTTGGCCCCTTGGCCGTCTTATAAGTCCCAAAGTATCTGCCCGCAGCCAACTCGGAAAAATTCACCGGCCGGACGATATTGTCCGCCGTCTCCAGCGTACTAATAATCTCTCTTTTGCGGTAGGTATGGTCACCCAGCGTAACCAGGTTCACCCCGTACCTGAGCAGTTTGGTGTATATCTGTGGGGTCAGGCCGGAGCCGCCGGCAGCGTTTTCAGCGTTGGCTATTACGCAATCGATGCTCATCTCCCTGACCAGCGACTTGAGTTTATCGGCAACAATGCGCCTGCCGGGACGACCTACTATGTCACCTATACAAAGAACATTTATCTTCATAATTCGTTGTTCGATTTACTAATCTGCTATTTTGCATATTCGATGCAACGCAGCTCTCGCAGCAGCGTCACCTGGATTTCGCCCGGATAAGCCATTTCACTTTCAATCTTGTTGGCAATATCACGTGCGACTTTCATTGCCGATTCATCGTCAACTTTTTCCGCGTTCACGATTACGCGTATTTCGCGTCCTGCCTGAATTGCATAAGCGTTTTCGACGCCCTTAAAGCTGTTGGCGATTTCCTCCAACTTCTCTAATCGTTTGATATATCTCTCAAGAGTTTCTCTTCTGGTCCCAGGCCGAGAGGCGCTAATCGCATCGGCCGCCGAAACCAGCGGAGTGTAAGGGTTATCCGCAGGGATATCCCCGTGATGTCCTGCAACAGCGTTCAGAATAATAGGCGATTCGTTGAAACGCTTCAGAAAATTCGCGCCTATATCAGGGTGACTGCCTTCGACCTCGTGGTCAATGGCTTTGCCGATATCATGAAGCAGTCCCGCGCGTCTGGCTATTGAGCCGTCCAGCCCAAGCTCATCAGCCATAATCTGAGCCAGAAATGCCACTTCAATGCTGTGCCTAAGCACATTTTGCCCGTAGCTTGTTCTGAAGCTCAAAGCCCCTATCAAACTAAGCACCCTGTTGTTCAAACCTCTGACATTGACCTCGACCGATGCGTCTTTGCCTATCTGAAGCACCTTTTGGTTGACTTCTTTTTTGGTATTTGCCACAAGCTCTTCGATTCGGGACGGATGGATTCGTCCGTCCTGTATCAGCCGTTCCATCGCAAGACGCGCCACCTCGCGCCTGACCGGATTGAATCCGCTCACAACAATCATCCCAGGCGTGTCATCGACAATTATATCTACGCCCGTCGCTTTCTCAAACGCACGAATATTTCGGCCTTCTCTGCCGATAATTCGACCCTTCATATCGTCATTCGGAATCTCAACCGTTGATACCGATATTTCGCACGTATGCTCAGCAGCATAACGTTGAATGGCACAGCTGATTATTTCCCGGCTCTTGTCATCCGCTATCTCCGTGGCCTCTTCAACCTTGCGGGCAATCAAACCGGACATCTCGTGCTCGCACTCATCTTCGAGCCGTTTCAGCAGCAGATCCTTGGCCTCTTCGACACCCATCCCGGCGATTTTAAGAAGTTGATTCTTCTGCTGCGCCGTCAAAATGGAAAGCTGCTTTTCCTTGTTGTCGATATTGTGCAGTCTTCTCTCGACCTCTTTTCCCTGCTGTTTTAATACCTGTTCCTGCTGCTGGAGAAATCCAGTTTGCCGGTCAAGGGCATCCTCGCGTTTGCTTAATCTCATTTCGAGCTCGCGCAGCTCGGCACGAACTTGATTGGTCTCGGCTGCAAATTGTTCCTTTTTCTTGATGTTTTCTGCGGCGGCCTCTAACTGTGCTGCCTTAATTATATTGTCGGCTTCCCTTTGTGCGCCCTCTATCTGTCGCTGCAGGTCCTCGTGGAACGTCTTCGACTTGGCCCTGGTGACTATCTGGTGTATCATAGCTGCTAACGCAAGACCCAGAAAAAACATCACGATTGCGGCAGCGAAAGGGGAAAAGCTTATCTGACTCATTATAGCTT
>CAIYOL010000364.1 GCA_903927855.1 uncultured Planctomycetota bacterium | reverse complement strand
CAATTTAGGACAAAGTTAAATTTTTATAACCTCAGTTTCGACAATGAGTTATAACGAAAAAATGAAATTGGACACTTGGTCAAAACAAACCCAAACAAAGCCAATTTTGGCTTGCTGTAAGGGGGTACAAACCCAAACAAAGCCAAATCAAACCCAATTTATAGCGTGTTTATTCGTGTTAATTCGTGGTTAAATTCAAAACGAACCCAAACAAAGCCAATTTTACCAGCTATGGCTGGTAAAATTGCCCTGAGCGCAGTCGAAGGGCCTATGTCGAAGACTCTATCAAAAAACTACCTGCCGCAGGTTTCGGTTAATCTCTTCAGTTTACCAGCAATTTGTGAGGTCAGTTTGCCGCCAGTGAGCCGCCATTGCCAGTTGCCTTTGATAGTCGCCGGGCGATTCATCCGCGATTCTTTTCCCAATCCCAAAATATCCTGCATAGGAATAATGACCGTGTCAGAGGCAGAGCCAAACGCCAGTTTTATCAACGCCCAATTAACCTTTTTTGCGGAAACCTTGTTCCCCAAACAATCGAACAATCTTTTCTTTTGTTCGGCATCAGCCTCGTTATTAAACCAGGCCTTAATAGTATTATTATCGTGCGTGCCGGTGAAGAGGACGGAATTTTTGATGAGGTTACGCGGGTTATGGGTACTGGTCTCGAAATTTTTACCAAAGCCGGATTGGAGCACTTTCGTGCCGGCCAGATTGAATTTGTCCCGAAGCGCTCGGACATCAGGAGTTATCCGGCCGAGGTCCTCGGCGAAAAAGGCCGAGACAGGAAAACGCGAGAACACTTTTTCAAAGAAATTTTCCCCCGGCCCAGTTACCCATTTACCCCCTGCTGCGCTTCTGGAGCCTGCGGGAATCTGCCAGTAGGCGGCAAAACCCCTGAAATGGTCGAGGCGGACGATATCGAACAGGTTAAGATTATGCTCGAACCTCGTAAGCCACCATCGGTAGCCGGTTTTTTCAAGAGCACTCCAATCGTAAACAGGATTATTCCAAAGCTGTCCTGTCCGGCTGAACATATCAGGGGGGACACCGGCGACAAAACGAGGACTTTTGGCCCTGGTCAATTTGAAAATTTCCGGATGCGACCATACATCTGCGCTTTCGTAAGCAACGTAAAATGGTATATCGCCAATAAGAGCGATACCGAGTTTATGACAATACTCCTTCAAATCCCGCCATTGTTCGAAGAATACGAACTGGAGAAACTTTTCGCGATTGATTGCGTCAGCCAGTTGAGTTTTTACAGCTTTGAGGGCAGAGGTTTTATGGTCTCGCAGTTCGGCAGGCCATTTAGACCACAGCCGATTATGAAGGGAGCGGCAAACGGCGGTAAATATAGCGTAGTCATTGAGCCAGAATTTGTTATCCGCACAAAATCGCTCGTATGGTTCGACAAGGCTCACCACAGGCTTCGAATTATTTTTAAAATGTTCATAAGCGAGATTGAACAGTTTTTCCTTGTAAGCGGCAACCACACGGTAGTTTACACGCAATTCGGGAAAGGCGGGTTTATTGCGGATGTCCTTCTTATCCAAAAGGCCTTGTTTATACAGAAGCTGCGGGCTGATGAACAAGGTATTTCCCGCAAAGGCGGATGAGCTATTATAAGGAGAGAAATTGTTTCGAACCGGGGCAGGCGGGTTTAACGGCAACACCTGCCAATAACTTTGCCCGGCGCGAGCGAGGAAATCCGCAAACCTGTAGGCACAGGGGCCAAAATCACCGATGCCGAAGTCAGAAGGCAGCGAACTTATATGAAGCAGGATACCAGCGGCTCTTTTTCTCATCAGATTAATGTTTCAATTAAATACTGGATTCCCGCTCCCTCACGGTCGCGGCTCTGAAAACCCCGCAATAAATTGCGGGGCTAAATAAACTTAATCAACCTTTACACCCAGATAATTTGCGAGGGTTTTAAAATGTTCGCACCACTTCTTCGCGTTTTGCTCGCCCGCTTCAGCTTTTTTAGTCATAGCCGGGTAATTTTCCATACTAACCTTGAAAAGCACATTCTGGGCAGGCTGCAAATCAAGCTCAGGGATAATAGTCAACAGGATACTCAGAATCGCTGATATTCTTTCAAGCAGGACAGTGTCTTCCGGCGAACCTTCGAATTTGTCCATAAGAGAATTGATTTTGCCGCTTGCCTCAAATCTCAGGATAGCGGTATCAAGCTGCAGCGGCAATTTGATAGCCTCGCTGGCAAGTCTGCTCAACTGCTCGACATCCGTTTCGTCACTTTCTATTGCTTTGCAAATGTCCTGGTTGAGTATAAATTCCGCAGGGGCAGCAAGCGCCCTCGGCAAAGGCATATGCACTCCACGCATTATCTGTATAATAGTATAGTTATGCTCGTATATATGCCTGAAAGAAGCCTCGATTTCCTGCCAGGTGGTTTTGAGCAGCTCATAAAGGATGCGCCTCTGCTCGTCTTTAAACAGATGCCAGAGCGAGAAATTATTGCCTTTAAAGAATATATTCATTACGAGCATAACTTCCGTAGTGTCGCCTCTGTAGAAAGCCCTTTTGAGGTCTTCCCGCATTTTGTGAAAAGCCTCGTCCGGCGAGCGTGCATTTACCGCGCAGATTAAATTGTGGTCGCCGAAATGGAGGACGGCAAAATCCACAGCGTGCTTTTCAAGAACTATTCTGGACCGAACAGATGCTCGTCCGGAAGCAAGGGCCTGAATACCAGCGTCGATGCGTTCGTAGTTTTCAACTTTGGTGGAATAACAATAGACATTCTTTTCTCCAGCGACGTGCTCTTCAAAGATAGAACTGACGGCCAAATGCGCTCCGACCCTGTTTAAATCGACGTTTGCGGTTTTTACCAGGGCCTCGTAAACATCTCTACCAGTGCTAAAGTCTTTTGCGTTTGTGAGGGCTTTTTGAAGGATATCTTTAAATCCGGGCTCAAAATCCTTGCCGTCGTCGGCTTCCTTTGCCAGCTGGATTGCCCTGGCGGCGTACTGCATTATCTGGACGGTCTCTATGCCGCTTATGTCATCGAAGAACCAGCCGCAGCTTGTGTACATCAGCATCGCATTTCTCTGCATCTCCAGGAGTTTTAAGACCATTACCTTTTCACCATAAGAAAGCTCTTTGCCGGAAACCTGTTTCAGAAAAGCTTCCACATTTTCAGCAGACCTATCGTTTATGACGTTGACATAATCGTTTCTCGCCTGCCAAGGGTCTGGGATATATTGCGCCAGCATCCCTTCATAAATCGGCAAAAGCCCATCCCGCAGCCAATCCATAGCTTCGCGAAGAGGCGCCCGCCATTGCTGTTTGCCCGACGGGAATCTGCCGTAGTGACAGCCGCAGTTACTTCTCCATCTTTCAACTCCGTGACTGCAGCTCCAGGAACTATTCTCGTAAATCTCAACTTCGTATTCCGGGGGATGCTTTTCAAGATATTCGCCATAAACCGTTATCCGGGACAGGTTATTCGACTTGATATAGTGCAGACAATATGCAAGAGCCATATCAGTATGCCGAAAATGATGGCCGTAAGTTTCACCATCGGTCGCAATATGAGCAAGCGGAAACTGGTTATTATCCTTCGATGAAATCCATGCCATCCTTTTCGCAAAAACCTCGCCGTTTTGTAAAATTTTACCGTCGGAGACATCCTGAGCGGTTGGGCCGTGGTAGAAAAATAAATTGATGGTTTTGCCGGAAGGAAGCGGGCAAACATAAGCACGGGTTGTATCTATCTGGTCGCGATGGACGTTTTCCCATTGCCCGGCTCCGACTTTACGTATCCGTTTGGCCTGATGGGGCGCGAGAATGGTGAACTTAATTCCGCACTCCGCAAGAATCTCCAGCGTCTCGATATCAGCAGCGGTCTCGGGCAGCCACATACCTTCGGGCTTTCGTTCAAAGCGACGCTCAAAGTCGCTTATCCCCCAGACCACCTGTGTATACTTATCACGCTTGTTGGCAAGCGGCATAACCATATGGTTGTAAGCCTGAGCAATAGCCGCACCGTGACCTGAGAAGTTTTTCTGACTTTTTTTGTCTGCCTCGATAACGCTTTCATATACATCCGGCGCGTGTCTTTCCAGCCAGAACAGCAAAGTGGGACCAAAATCGAAACTTATTTCCGAATAGTTGCTGACGATGGCTATGATTCTTTTATCCGGGCCAAGTATGCGGGAGGCGGCATTTTGCCTGTAGCATTCCTCCGTAATTTTGGTGTTCCAATCGTGGTAAGGATAGGCGGAATCCTGAAGTTCTACATCTTCCAGCCACGGGTTTTCTCGGGGAGGCTGGTAAAAATGGCCGTGTATACAAATATACCGCTCCATTTTCTAATCCCGATAGATTTTATAGCTGTTGTATGAGCAAAACCATAGATTGTGCTTCATAAGAATTAATGTTATAAAAACATACGGAAAAATGCAATAATCTTCTCAAATGCTCAGCGTTTTACATCTCGGATATTGGCGGCATATCCGTTCCCATAAGGTACCAAAAATCAACAATAAAAAAAGTTGCTATTTGCAAACGAAGCGAGTACATTACTCAGCTTTATACTTTGTATTTGTAATACTAATATACAGACGTTATGGAAAATGAGATGATACTTCCGGCTATTGTTTTGATACCGACCATAGGGGCACTTATTCTGCCTCTGTTGGGCTGGTTTTCAATCAGGATAAGAAACCTTTGTGCGCTGGGTTTTGTAATCGCATCCCTTGTATTAACGATAGCGATTCTGCCGACGGTTTTTAACGGCCAAACAATAACCGCATACATACCCTTCGGCAATGTATTTAACCTGAACTTCTACGCTGACGGGCTGGCGGTGTTTATGGCCATGGTCTCGGCGTCGATAAGCGCGATAATCGTTTTTTATTCTTTCGGCTATATCAGCCATTATGAAAACCAGAATGAATATTACCTGATGGTCGTGCTGTTCTTCGGCGGGATGATGGGACTGGTTTTTTCAAACAACCTTATATTCCTGTATTTGTTCTGGGAAATCACGGCCATCACCAGCTGGCGGTTGATTGGCTTTTTCCGCGAAAAGCAGCATGTTATTCGAGCCGACAAGGCATTTCTGGTAACGATGCTTGGTTCGGTACTGATGCTTATCGGGTTTATCAGCATTTACCAGCAAAACGGCTCATTCGAATTATCGTTACTAAAAAACAGTCATATATCCAATTTAGTCGTGATACTACTCCTTGCCGGCATACTTTCCAAATCCGCGACCCTGCCGCTGCATACGTGGCTGCCTGACGCCGGCGTCGCACCATCGCCTGTTACGGCCCTGCTTCACGCGGCGCTGCTGGTGAAAATCGGAATTTATGTCTTCGCGAGATTATTTATCGCTACGGGTTTTGCCGTCGACGAATACTGGCACACCGTCGTACCTGTAATAGCAGGCGCCAGCGCGCTGATTTCAGCAGGAGCGGCAATGCGCGAAACCGACCTGAAACGGATTATCGCGTACAGCACGGTAAGCCAAATAGGATTTATCTTTCTGGGACTATCTATCGGCAATGAGATAGGCGTTGTGGGAGCAATGCTGTATGTTTTGATGCACGGCTTGGCAAAGGGCGGATTATTTCTTTGTGCCGGCGTAGTCGAACAAAACACTAAAACCAAAAGACATAATGCGGATGGGCGGGCTGATTAAGACGATGCCGATTACGGCGATGTCTTTCCTGCTTTGCTCATTTTCCGTAATGGGAATACCGCCTTTCGGGGGCTTTTTCAGCAAATATATGGTCATAACAGCGGCTGTTCAGAGCAACCAACTGTGGATTTCATTTATATTTCTGGCCGGCGCCATAATGACAATCATATATCTTTTAAGAGTTTTCAATCTTGTATTTATGGGACAGCCTAAAGCCCAACCCGTCAAAGAAGGCTCGGCTGTAATGCTAATCAGCGTTGCTCTTTTGACGGCGCTATCACTGGCAGGCGGCATTTTAATTTATTACCCCTCCCAGTTTTTACAACTAACTCTTCTGCAACTGCCGGGGATAATCAGATGAGCGCGAAAATACTGTTACTGCCTGTAATCATACCACTGCTTGCCGGGATTTTAATACCGGTAATGAAACGGCTGCGTGAAGTCATTTCGCTGCTGGCGACCGGGACGATTCTCATTATCGCAATAGGCCTGTTTAAACAGCAATTGACATATTCTCTGCCGTGGGCGGGTTTCGGAATGGAATTTATTTTCCGACTCTATCCTTTCAGCGCATTCATACTTTTATCGATAACGGGCCTGTCTTTCCTTGTTATGCTTTACTGCTGCTCATTTATGCAGGGCAAAAATTTCCCCAACCAGTTCTATGCATATTTTCTGATAACTATAGCGATGGCAAACGGCGCCGTTTTGGCCGACAATCTCGTGCTGCTGCTTTTCTTCTGGGAAGGACTGCTGGCTGTATTATTCGGATTTATCGCCATCGGCGGCAAAGGGGCCTTCAGAACCGCGACAAAGATGCTTATCATTGTCGGCGTTTCAGACCTGTGTATGATGATCGGCATCGGAATCGTCTGGCACCTGACCGGCATACAGACAATTTCCAAAATTTCCGTTCCTCTAAGCACGCTCGGCTGCACAGCTTTTGTATTAATGATGATTGGCGCGATTGCGAAAGGCGGGTCGATGCCATTTCACACGTGGATTCCTGACGCCGCGATTGACGCGCCGCTGCCTTTCATGGCGATTCTGCCGGGCAGCCTGGAAAAATTGCTCGGTATTTATCTGCTGACCAGAATTACCCTCGATATGTTCAAAATTCCCGCGGGCTCCTGGATGAGCATCCTGCTTATGATAATCGGAGCAGTTACAATTTTGCTGGCGGT
>CAIYOL010000363.1 GCA_903927855.1 uncultured Planctomycetota bacterium | reverse complement strand
GGGCCCAAAATAGATTTTCATATAAGAGATTGCCTGAAAAGGTCTTGGCAACTCGGCACGATTCAGCTTGATTTTTCTATGCCGCAGCGATTTGAATTAGTTTATACCGACAGGGATAACGTCGAGAAAACACCCGTTATGATTCATAGAGCTATTTTGGGGTCTTTCGAGAGGTTTATCGGCATTCTCATAGAGCACTACGGCGGAAATCTGCCCCTCTGGCTTTCACCTGAGCAGGCGGTAATTTTACCGATAAGTGAGAAAAGCAATGATTATGCGAAAACCGTTCAGGAGAAACTAACGGCTGCGCAATTGCGGGTCGACTGTGATTTATCAGATGAAAAAATAGACGTTAAAATTGCCAAAGCCCACAGCAGAAAGTTCCCCTTTATGTTGGTGGTCGGGCCTAAAGAAGCACAGTCCGGCACCGTCAATGTAAGAATCCGGGGAGACAAAAAAACCAAAACAGTGGAAACCGACAAATTTATTACAATTGCAAGACGCAAAATCGCCGAAAAAAAGGTAGAGCTGGCACTTGAAGATTGATAAAGTGATTAATTGTTTTATTTCTTTTTAGAAAGGCAAGGTGGTGTACAATTAGCAAACAAGGATTGAGGATAAACGGGAGGATTCGAGCCAATGTGATTCGATTAATCGACGAATCAAACAATCAAGTCGGGGTTGTAAATACATACGATGCACTTACGAAAGCGCGCGAGGTAGATTTAGACCTTGTGGAAGTATCGCCTATGAGCGACCCGCCGGTCTGCAGGATAATGGATTACGGCAAGTGGCTGTATCAGCAAAAACGCAAGGTCCGCGACGCACATAAAAAGCACCAGCATCATTCAACGGTGCTGAAGGAAATCAGGCTCAGGCCCGAAACCGACAAACATGACCTGGAAATCAAGCTCAATCATGCCCGTGAGTTTTTGCAGAAAGGTCATAAGGTGCAGTTCACGATAATATTCCGCGGGCGCCAGATGCTGCACAAAGATCTTGGATATAAGATGGTCGAGCAAATTATCGAATCATTACAGGATTCGGCCAAGGTCGAGCAGCCAGGCAAAATGTTTGGAAAGCGTATGGCATTAGTGGTCGTGCCTAAATAACCAATTATTGTTGCTTGAGAGCCGGAGAGGACCCCGAAGTCAGGGTTCCCATTTTGCGGTAGGTCATAAATGGGGCCCTTAATCAATGGTCAATTCAATGGCGGACATAGGCATAAAAGGGGAGAATCCGCCAAAAATTGTAGGCTGATTTTTCATTTTTTTCAGGAATTTCCATGCTGTGGTATTGACCAAGGCCCCAAAATGCTGTAAATTACCCCTTTTATATTTAAGGAACCAATTAAATGCCAAAACAGAAAACCCATAAGGGTTTGAGCAAAAGAGTCAAAGTTACCGCTACCGGTAAAATCCTCCGACATCGCGCCGGCGGTGGTCATCTTATGAGCGGCAAAAACGCCAAACGGCGAAGGCATATAAAAAGTCCGGCAACTATTGCCGGTAAGGCGGCCGCTGCAATCAGAATCCAGCTTGCTAAAGGAAGGGTATAAGAAGTAATCAATAGAAAGTAACGAATAATCAATTAAACATGCTTGCTTCTCGGCCGGGACTTGTAAGTCCCACAATCAGCTGCCGCCAGCAGGCTTTATGAGTATTCTTAGATAGAAAGGAAAGCTGATATGCCAAGAACTAAAAAAGGCTGGGCACGACGCAAGCCGAGGAAACGAATTCTCAAATCAGTAAGGGGAGGCCGAGGTGCCCCAGGTCACTTATACCGTTTGGCCAAAGAGGCAGCTACACGAGCGGGCGTTTATGCGCGTGTCGGCAGAAAGCTGCGAAAAAGAGATTTCCGAGGTTTGTGGGTTACACGCTTAAGTGCGGCGTGTCGGCAGCGAGGAATAAGATACAGCCAGTTTATCAACGGCTTAAAGAAAGCAAATATCACTTTGAATCGCAAGATGCTTAGCGAAATTGCTATCGCTGACCCCGCCGGTTTTGATGCCATCGTTGAAGCTGCAAAAGCGGCGATTAAATAAGGAGTATTACAGAGTCACCAGTTTCTATTCGCGAGCTACGACAAAATGCTTGAGCAATTAGAAAAAATCGGTAAAGATGCGCTCGCCGCCTTAAAGAACATCGCCGATACAGAAACGCTGGAAGAGTTCCGTATAAAATACCTCGGTCGAAAAGGCCAGATTACTCAGATGCTCAGCCAAATAGGGCATCT
>CAIYOL010000362.1 GCA_903927855.1 uncultured Planctomycetota bacterium | reverse complement strand
TGCACTGTACCGTTTCGAAGCGGACAAAATGAAGAAGCCCGAAGTGATTTTTGAGCCGAACAACGCTAAGTATATATTTGCAATAGCTGTTGATGGCACCGGCAATATCTATTTGGGCACAGGACCGCAGGGAAAAGTCTACCGGCTCAATCCTTTTGGTAAAGAACCGCAGCTTCTTTATCACAGTCGCGACAAAAACATACTTTCACTGGCAATTGGACAGGATGGCTTTGTTTATGCGGGCAGTGATGAGCGCGGACTTGTTTATAAGATAAACCCTCGCGATAAGACGGCAACGGTTTTATACGATAGCGACCAGACGGAGATTACGTCGCTTCTATTTGCCTCAGACGGCAATTTGTATGCAGCGGCAACATCGGCTGAGATTGTTCAGGCCCAGCCGGAATTTGCCGAACAGCCGCATTTGGCTGGCCGCCCCGACGTCGAATTAGAGGAAAGAGTTCCTCCTGGAGAAGGCGAAGGTGAGTTGAAACTGGAAATTGCAAATACTAAGGAAGACGTCAATAATGAGTTGTTGCAGAGACAAATGCAGCCGCCGAGACCGTCTAAACCTGTTGAAGCCAGTTACATATACAAGATAACCAAAGACGGTTACGTGACCGATATATTCACAGAGACTGCGGTCCTCTTTTGCCTGGCAGAACAAGAGCGAAAGCTGCTTATCGGAAGTGGAAACGATGGCCGGACTTTTACCATTGACCCCGCCTCGGAACAGCGGGCAGTTATTTATCAGGATGAGCACGCGTCACAAATAGCCGCTATGGCCGTGACTGACGACGGCGTTTATCTCGGGACGGCAAATCCTGCGAAGCTGATAAAACTGGCCAAAACTTTTGCTCATGAGGGAACTTACACTTCCGACCTTATAGATGCCGGTCAGCCGGCCGACTGGGGAAAGATTCAAATCGATGCCGATGTCCCGCATGGCTGCAAAGTTATGGTGGCTTCCCGCAGCGGAAACGTTAAGGATGTGAACGACCCGACTTTTTCAAACTGGACCGAACCGGCCGAGGTTACTAAGCCGGTGCAGTTGCAATGCCCGCTCGGCAGATTCTGTCAGTATAAGCTCGTTTTGCAGACCGAAGACCGCCTAAAGAGTCCGCTTGTAAGAGAGATTGCTGTTGCCGATACTGTTCCCAATCTGGCGCCGAGAGTCGAGTCGGTCAGCGCCGAAAGAATCGAATCGGCGGACAAAACTGGAATGTTCAAAATCAGCTATAACGCCAAAGACGATAACGGCGACAAGCTGATTTACAAAATAGATTTTAGAAAAGTTGGAAGAGAAAACTGGATTGAGCTGAAAAAGGATATAGAAACAGACAGCTACGAGTGGGACGGCAGGACAGTTGAAGATGGACGATATGAACTCAGAGTAACCGCGAGCGACGAGAGAAGCAATACCACGACAACCAAACTCACGGGCAGCAGAGTGACTAAGCCGGTTATTGTTGATAACACCCCGCCGGTTATTAAAAATTATTCTATTGATAGCGGCGAAAAAGCCGTAGTGCTGAAGATGCAAACATCAGACCAGCTAAGCGCAATCGGCAAGGTAGATTATACCCTCGATAGTAACACTGACTGGATAAGCGCCGTGCCGGACGATTTAGTCTATGATACTAAGGATGAGGATTTCACTATAGTTATCGAACAGGTAAATGCCGGTGAGCATATAATCGCTGTTAGGGTTTCTGATGACCTCGGTAATACAACCTATAAAACCTTCGAGGTTACCGTGGCAGGCCCCGGTAAAGGCCTAAAGGAAAAAGCCTCTAAGGTGACAAAAGAGAAAGCCTCTAAGCGGGCGGGCGGCTAATCATTGTGCGGTATATCGAATTTGAAAAAATAGTCGATACTGTCGAGTCTCTTTGTATAGCAAGCGGCTACGAGCTTCCCTCTGATGTTCTGGCTACTCTTGAAGACGCAACGCGGAAAGAATCCAATCCAGCAGCGGCGAAAATATTAAACCAGCTCGTCGAAAATGCCCGCGTGGCAAAGGACGAAAAGATACCGCTTTGTCAGGACACCGGCTTGGCGGTTGTTTTTGTTGAGCAGGGAGCTGAGGCAGCTGTTAAGCCGCCGGCCGACCAGAAACAGGTGACGTTATTCGATGCGATTAATGCCGGCGTCGCGGCAGGTTACAAAAAAGGGTTCCTGAGAAACAGTGTCGTCGCCGACCCGCTGAATGGGCGCGAAAATACCGGCTCAAATACACCTGCTGTAATTCATTGCTCGATTGTCCCGGGGGATAAGTTAAAGATAACCGTTATCGCCAAAGGCGGCGGCTGCGAGAACAAAAGCCAGTTCAAAATGTTCAAACCAACGACCGGCAGAGAAAAAATAATCGAATGGATTACCGATGTTGTAAAGCAGGCCGGTGCCGATGCCTGCCCGCCGCTTATCGTCGGGGTAGGAATCGGCGGCAATTTTGAGCTAAGCTGTCTGCTGAGCAAAAAGGCGTTGTTGCGAAATCTCCGGCAAAGAAACAGTGATGAATTTTACGCTAAGCTCGAAGATGAGTTGCTTTCGAGAGTTAATGCGCTCGGCTTGGGACCGCAGGGCCTCGGCGGAGACACCACCGCGCTGGCCTGTTTAATCGAAACCGCCCCCTGTCATATCGCCTCATTACCGGTTGCTGTCAATATCGAGTGCCACAGCCATCGCCACAAGTCAGCAGTCATTTGAGATTTCATTTTGACTTCAGGCATTCATTGCACAGATTTGAGATGGAGACAAAGTTTTCCGGCTGGAGTTGTTCAGGTCGATTGTGCGGGTCTATATTGCACCTTTGGAAAATTTCAGGCCAGTTGTTAATTTCCGCAAGCCTGCCGGTGACAAATCTCGTGCAGGCCTTTACCATTTTCCTCCGATGCTGCATAAAGAGATTTATCACCTCGCCGAGAATCTCCATATTCTGAATACGGTTTCGCTTTTCATCTTTGCGGACAAAGCTTACCATCGCCGAGTAAACCTGCGGCTGGGGCCAGAAGACCGTTGGCTTCAAAACTCTTTCTGTTTTCACATCACCCGTTGCGGACATATGTATACTCAGTGTGCCGTAGTGTTGGTCACCGGGGCCGGCTGTCATTCGTTCAGCCACTTCTTTTTGAATCGTAACGTGCATTGCGTCCGCAACTGTCGAGCCTGTAATCAGGTTCATCATCAAGGGTGAAGCTATACTGTAAGGCAGGTTCGAGACTAAAAGAAATCTGCCCGACCGCCCTTTACGGACCAGTTCGATAGCGTTAGTTACAGTCCGGTTGATAGTGTTCTTGTTTTCCAGAATATCGGTATTGATAAATTCGACATTACCGGCATTGGCAAGTTCTCTTGCGGCGATTTTAGCCAGCGTCTCATCCAGTTCGATGGCGATGACCTTGCCGGCGCGCTCGGCTAACCCCTGCGTCAGAGAGCCGGTGCCGCAGCCGACTTCGAGAACAATATCATTATTGCCTATATTTGCGGAATCTATCAACAGACGCATCAGGTTCAAATCGATGAGGAAATTCTGTCCGAGCCGTTTGTTCGGCTCGGCGCCTGCTGATGCAAGCAACTGCTGGATTTGCTGTTTAGTCTGCATCTGAGGCGGCCTTTGTCTGTACCGGCTGGTGTGCCTTTTTGACCGTTGCCATTTGAATAGCGGTGGTTATAGCAGCCATCATACTTGAAGGGTCGGAAATGTTTTTGCCGACGATGTCGAAAGCCGTTCCGTGGGCAGGCGACGTCCTGATTATCGGCAGGCCGATAGTGATATTGACCGCATCCTCGAATGCAAGAAGTTTTACTGGTATCATTCCTTGGTCGTGATACATCGCAACGACGGCGTCGAATTCACCGTGTGCAGCCCGCAGGAACAGCGTATCGGCTGGGTATGGCCCCTGGCAATTTATCCCCTGTTCCTGTGCCAGCAAAATCGCCGGCGATATTATCCGCTGTTCTTCATCTCCGAATTGCCCGTCCTCGCCCGCGTGGGGATTCAGTGCGGCAACACCAATTTTGGGGTTTTCGATTCCGAAGTATTCCTTCAACGCAATATTCAATAAATCTATCGGTTCGAAAACGCGGCCTATTGTGAACTCGTGCCGAACTTCGAACAGTGCCCTGTGAATTGTTGCAAGGGCCACCTTTAGCGGTCCTGCGACAAACATCATCGCCTTTCGCGGCGATTTGCACTTGTCCGCCAGCATTTCGGTATGGCCGGGCCATTTAGCGCCGGCCAATTTCCAGCTCGCTTTGCTGATTGGTGCTGTTACTATCGCATCGATTATGCCGGCCTTGGCCGCCTCGAT
>CAIYOL010000361.1 GCA_903927855.1 uncultured Planctomycetota bacterium | reverse complement strand
CATCGCCGCAGCCATCAAAGCCGTCGTGACGTTATTTTTTGGGTTTACATCGGCTTTTGCTTCCAGCAACAGCTTGACAATATCCGTATGACCCCCATAAGCCGCAGACACCAAAGCCGGCAATTCGTCTTCTTTTTTGGGGTTTACATCCGCTCCTGCTTCCAGCAGCAGCTTGGCGGTATCAATATGACCTTCCATCGACGCATTCGTCAAAGCCGTATCGCCTTCGGCGTTTCGGGCGTTTACATTAGCTCCTGTTTCCAGCAGCAGCTTGACGGTATCCGTATGACCTTCCATCGCCGCAGCCATCAAAGCCGTCGTGGCGTTATTTTTTGGGTTTACATCGGCTCCTGCTTCCAGCAACAGCTTGACAATATCCGTATGACCTGCCATCGCCGCAGCCATCAAAGCCGTGCGCCCATTGTTTGCTTTGGCGTTCACATCGGCACCCGCTTCCAGCAGCATCTTGACAATATCCGTATGATCTTTCATCGACGCAGCCATCAAAGCCGTTGCGCCGTCATGTTTTAGGTTTACATCGGCTCCTGCTTTCAGCAGCATCTTGACAATATCCGTATGACCTTTATAAGCCGCAGCCACCAAAGCCGGCATTTCGTTTTCTTTTTTGGTGTTTATATCGGCTCCTGCTTCTATCAGCAGCTTTACAATATCAGTATGACCATTCAGCGCCGCAGACATCAAAGCCGTGTCGCCGTTAGCGTTTTGGGCGTTCACATTGACGCCCTTTTCCAGCAGCGCCTTTACCTTTACGACATCACCGTTATAAGCCGCACTAACAAGGCTCTTGTCATCCTCACTGGGGACCGATTTTTTCGAGCAGCCTGCGACAATAACAACCGCCAGCAGATAAATTAACATTTGTTTCTTCTTCATAATCTTCTCCTTCAGTTTAAGAAATATACCGCTTGCAGGATTATAACTCAGCCAATATATAATCGACCATTTCATGCCCCCTCTTCTGCCCAAATTGCGCCGCTTCTGCAACCTTATCACCCTCCGCTTTTCGAAGCGCAGCGTAGATCCTCGATTGCTGCTCACTTGATTTTCTGTCGGGGACCCAGTTATCGATTTGCTGTTGCGTCCTCCAGTTCGGCTCTCTTTTCTATTTATTTTATCCCCGCGAAGCGGTTCCACAATTTTGCATTTTACATTTTGATTTTTAAATTTCTTCTGCGGCTCCCGGAAGCAACAGCAAATCAGCGTGAGCGGTTGAAAATCAATCAAATGCGCAGGTAGTTAGACCCCCAAAATCCATTTTTCCAAAATTTTTTCTATTCCTTTAACTGTAAGTACTTAGCCAAAATCACACCCCCCAAAACCTTATAATTCTCGCATCAAACGCGCAGGTTCGCCCTAATTATAGAAGGGACGCATTCTGTCCTTTATGTGATTTAGTATTTAGAGTTTAGGATTTGCTTATGGTTTTGACTTTTATGCTTGCTGTCTTCTGAATTCTGTATTCTGTCTCCTGTATTCTGTTTTTTCTTTTTTATCCACCTTCGGCGGACATGGAGATTTTATGCGCAGAAGGAAAAAATCAACCAAAACAAACAAAATTATGCGAAACGAACCCAATTTAGGACAAAGTCAAATTTTTATAAGCCCAATGAAAACAATGGATTATAACGGAAAATCGAAATTGGACACTTGGTCAAAACGAACCCAAACGAAGCCAATTTTTTCACGTATGGTAATCAGCGTTAATTGTTACATATCCTTTGCTCAGGTCGCAGCCGAAGCAGAAGTCGCTGAATTTTCCCGCCCCCAGATTTACCGTAATTGTATGCTCTTTCCGCGATATGATTTTAGAGACTCTTTTAGGGCTGAATTTCACGGGTCGGCCGTTTCTGAAAACAGCAATATCACCAATAGTACAAGACAATCTATTCGGATTCAGCTTAATCCCGCACGAGCCGACCGCGCAGATAATTCTTCCCCAGTTCGGGTCGCCGCCGTGAATTGCGCATTTTACAAGGTCATAATTCGCCACCGCACGTGCCGCCTTTGCGGCATCGGCCTTCGTCGCGGCGCCTTCGACAACAACCTTGAACATCCGCGTCGCGCCCTCGGCATCGAGCGCCATCTGCCGGGCAAGGTCCTGGCACAAATCTATAAGTGCATTAGCGAATTTCTTATACGCCGGCCCCTGCTTGACAATCAGCGGATTGCCGGCAAGGCCGGATGTGAGAATTATCGCCGTATCGTTTGTGCTCTGATGTCCATCGACAGTCAGCTTATTAAGCGACTCGCCTATTGCAAGCCGAATTGCCTTTGCCAAAAGCGGTTTCGTTATTGCTGCATCAGTCGTGATAAAACAAAGTGTCGTCGCCATATTCGGCGCAATCATACCTGCCCCTTTAGCTGTTCCCGCGATGGTGACTCGCTTGCCGGATATCTCAACTCGCCGACAGGCCGTCTTGGGTTTGGTGTCGGTAGTCATAATTGCCTTGGTGAAACTCATTCCCGCGACAGCAGAACCTGCAAGCTGCCCTACCGCATCTGCAATGCCGGCAGAGACGGCCTTCATCGGCATCTGTTCGCCAATGATGCCCGTCGAGGCAACGAGGACCTCGTGCGGGTCAACCACAAGGAAGCCGGCCGTTTCGGAGCACATTTTTATCGCGTTTTTAATACCGAGTTGGCCGGTGCAGGCGTTGGCGTTGCCGGAATTGACAACCACCGCATAGACGGTTGCGCTTTTGATGTGCCGTTTGCTAACCTCAACCGCCGCCGAGGTAATCTTGTTTGTCGTAAAAACCGCCGCCGCCTTTGCACTGGCTGGACAGACAATCAGTCCCAAATCATGATTGCCCGACTTTTTTATCCCGCAGCGCACCCCCGCCGCCAGAAAGTCTTTTGGAGCAGTAATAGTATTATTTGCCATTTGCTCTCTCCATCATCGCTATTTCAGGCCGAGGGTTTCTTCAAGGCCGAAAATGATATTCATATTCTGAATCGCCTGGCCGGAGGCGCCTTTTACTAGATTATCAATCGCCGAAAAAACTACGATTCTATCCTTCACAAAGGCAGGGTATATATGACAATAATTTGTCCCCGCGACATTTTTAACGGCAGGCGCCTCACTGCATACCTGTACAAACGCCTCGCCGGCGTAGAAATCCTTATAAAGCTTCATAAATTGTTCGCCGGTCGTTTTCTTTTTCGGATGGCAATATACCGTCGAGAGGATTCCCCGGTCAAAAGGTCCTGCGTGCGGCTGAAACAGTATATTGACATCGGAGCCGGCGATAACACCAGCGATTTGCTCCATTTCCGGCATATGACGATGCGTGCCGATGCCGTAGGCAAATATGTTCTCATTCATATTAGGATAATGAAACTTAACCGACGGATTTTTTCCTGCCCCGGATATGCCGGTCACGGCGTTGACGATAATCGAATTTGTCTCAACCAGACCATTCTTCAGCAGCGGTGCGATAGCCAAGAGCGCTCCTGTAGGAAAACAGCCGGGATTGGCAATCAAACAAGCGCCTTTTATCTGCTCGCGGAACAATTCCGGCAGACCATAGACCGCACGTTTAAGGTTGGCCGTGTCTGTATGTTTTACCTGGTAAAATTTTTCGTAAACTTCCGTATCTTTGATACGGTAGTCCGCGCTGAAATCGACGACCTTCAGTCCGGCCTTAAGAAGCTTGGGCACAAACCCCATCGACACTTTATGCGGCAGGCAGCACAGCGCAACATCAGCCAGGCCGGTGAGCTTATCGATATCAAGCGGCTCGATTTGCAGACCGCATCGCCCTTTGAAACGCGGAAAAACTTCCTCGACTGCCCCACACTCCTCCGGCAGAGCGCTCAAATACGTCAATTCCGCTTCCGAATGACGCAGGATTATCTCTATCGATTCGGCTCCGGTATAGCCGCTCGCTCCGATGATTGCTACACGAACCATACTTTCTCCTTCTCAAAAAAACAGCCGCCAAGATTATCTCTCGGCGGCTTATTGTAATCACCAAACGTGAAAAATGCAAATTAACGTTTCGAGAACTGGTATCTTTTCCTTGCACCGGATTGACCGGGCTTTTTTCTCTCGACCATCCTGCTGTCACGGGTAAGATAACCGCCGTCACGTAACGCCGGGAGATAGTTTTCGTCATAGTTTTTCAGCGCACGGGCGATTCCCAAACGTGCAGCGCCGGATTGTCCCGTAGTTCCGCCGCCGCGGACGTTAACAAAAATATCGAACGCCTTTTCACATTCAACGGCCTTTAAGGGAGCAAGAACAGTTTCTTTATCCTGCGTTCTGGGGAAATAGTTGCCAAGCTCTCTTTTATTAATGAGCAATTTGCCGTCGCCGGGCTTGATTCGCACACGAGCGACAGAAGTTTTCCTTCTGCCGAGGCCCCAGCAGAAACCGCCTTTATCCGGCTTCTTTGCGGGCTTGGGTTGCGACTTCGGCGCCGCGGTCGTTTTCGGAGTATCAATGAGATTGTCCTTCGGGGCTTCTGACATAATTTTCTATTCCCTCTTAAACAGCTCTAATTTTTCGGGTTTCTGGGCCTGCTGGTCGTGTTCCGGCCCGCGGTAAACCTTTAGTTTCCTCAACATCTTTCTGGCCAGGGCGTTCTTCGGCAGCATTCTTCTCACTGCCAATTCTATTACCTTTTCCGGCTTTTTCACCATCATCTCAGCGAAACTGACGATTTTACGACCGCCGGGGTAATGTGAGTAAAAGTCATATTCTTTCGCCTCGGCTTTCTTGCCGGTAACCTTTACTTTGGCGGCGTTTATCACAATTACAAAATCGCCCGTATCCACATTCGGCGTATATGTCGGCTTGTTTTTGCCCATTAGTATGGTGGCTATCTTGGCCGCCATTCGGCCCAAAATCGCCCCTTCGGCATCAACTAACAACCATTTTTGCTCAATTTCACCTTTTTT
>CAIYOL010000360.1 GCA_903927855.1 uncultured Planctomycetota bacterium | reverse complement strand
GTTCTTATTGGAAACGCAAGGCTGTTGTTGCTTAATTTGACAAAGGATAACCCTGCGTATGGTGAATTATTTAAGCAGACATTTGAACAGTTGGCTGCGATGCTCTATTCGGTGAATGATGCTGGATTTGCATTGCCGGCTGACCATAACCTGTTTCTTGCTCAGGCACTTGCCGAAATGGCACGCAGGAAAACTTTGCCCGATAACGAAAAGAATTTTAAATTGCCTGATTTTGAGCGATTGATTGCTGCTGAGGAATTATCTATTCGGGCATCCGAAACCTTCCCGCAGGCCGACACCCTTGAAAATATAAAAGCCGATAAATTCCAGCATCTGCCGCTCGAAGGCGAAACTTTATATGGTATTTATCACAAAACCAACGGCATTTCTGTGCTGGCCCTGTTGTCCGTGGAGAATATTACATCAGTTTTCGCTCACTTTGGCGCGGAATTCGAGAACTCTGATGTGGTTTATAGAATAGTGGATGAGTCCGGAAGGTTTGTAGCAGGTACTGATAAAGTTGTTGATGAGCCCTTTGCATCAGCTGCTCTCGGAGAGGATTTCCCGGGCTGGAAAATTGAGTTGGCGTTCAAAGCCGGCGATGTTTTTGAGAGGGCAGCAAGCCGAAACGTTGCTATTTATGTTTGGACGGGTGTCCTTGTTATTGTATTGATTCTCCTTGCAGGAGGTTTCGCCGCGCAGGCGGTTCGAAAACAGATAAAACTCAACAAGCTCAAAAATGATTTCATAGCGACGGTTTCTCACGAATTGAAAACCCCTTTGGCCTCCATACGTTTGCTTGTGGATACGCTGCTGGAAGGCAACTATAAAGACCAGCAGCAGGTAACAGATTACTTTCAGCTGGTTTCGAAGGAGAATGAAAGGCTGACAAGGCTGGTCGAGAACTTTCTGTCCTTTTCAAGGATGGAGCGGAACAAGCAAACCTTCGCGATGGCCTGGACAAGCCCTGCGCGTATTGCACGGGCTGCTGCCGAGGCCGTAAAGACTAAATTAAACGCTGACCGGTGCGATTTTCAAACGCAAATAGCCGATAATTTGCCGGATGTATTCGCCGACCACGATGTAATGGTTACTGCCGTTGTCAATTTGCTGGATAATTCCTACAAATATTCTTATGATGACAAGAAAATCGAGTTGAAAGTTTTCTCAGAGGACAATTTTGTCTGTTTCTCGGTTAAGGATAACGGCATCGGTTTGAACCGCAGGCAGATAAAAAAAATATTCGACAGGTTCTACCAGGCGGATACTTCTCTCTCCCGTCGGGCCGAAGGTACAGGTTTGGGACTGTCTATTGTCAAATTTATCGTTGATGCCCACAAAGGCACGATTTCCGTTGATAGTGAGCCTGGCAAGGGAAGTACTTTCACCATAAGATTAGCGGCTAAGCCCTTAAGCCAGGTTGATAAAGAGGTTGCTCAATGAAAAATGTATTGATTGTGGAAGATAATCTGACGATGCTGCGAGGCCTCAAAGACAACTTTGAATCAAAGGGCTACCAGGTCAAAACCGCTACAGATGGCGAAATGGGCCTCAAAGCAGCGATAACTGGAAAACCCGACCTTATGATTCTCGATATTATGCTTCCGAAAATGAATGGTTACGAAGTGTGCAGCCACATCCGTCAACAGAATCTTGATATACCTATTATAATGCTGACCGCCAAAGACCAGGAAAAAGATGTTATATTAGGATTGAATCTCGGGGCGGACGACTATGTTACAAAACCCTTCAGTATAAAAGTATTGCTGGCTCGGGCCGAAGCCCTGCGGCGCCGAAAAGACAAAGAGCAGCAGGTATATAAATTTGGAAATTGCGTCCTTGATGTTGTCAACGGCACTTTTACGCTGGACGACAAAAAGGTTGCGCTTACGCCCGATGAATTCAAGCTGCTGCATCTGTTTCTTAGAAGGTCTGGGGATACTCTTACACGTGGGGAGATACTTAGCGCCGTGTGGGGCCTCAGTCACTTTATTACTGTGCGGGATGTCGACAATCTTGTTAATGCCCTGCGAAGTAAAATTGAACCGGACCCGAACGCCCCAACATATATTCATACCGAAGAGGTGGTGGGCTACAGGTTTGAAAGGCCTGAAACCAATGGAAACGATTCTGATAGTTGAAGATGACCCCGCTATGCTCCGGGGTTTGAAGGATAACTTCGAGTTCAAAGGCTATCACGTGCTGACAGCAGCCGATGGGGAGGAAGGACTCAATACTGCTCTTAACAAAAAACCCGACCTTATTATTCTCGATATTATGCTGCCGAAGATAAATGGATATGAGGTTTGCAGGCTTATTCGCCAGGAAAGCTTGGATATGCCGATAATAATGCTGACCGCCAAGGGAGAGGAATCAGATGTAATTTTGGGCTTAAATCTCGGGGCAGATGATTATGTCACAAAACCTTTCAGCATAAAGGAGCTTTTGGCACGGGCGGCGGCATTTTTGCGGCGGAGAAAACAGGCAAAGCAGGATATTTTCGAGTTTGCAGATTTTAAGCTTGATATCCCGGCAAGGAGACTGACGCGTAAAGGTAAAGAAATCAAACTGTCGCCGAAAGAGTTTAGTCTTCTCGAGTTGTTTGTCAGAATGCCGGGCAGGGCTCTTACGCGTGATGAAATACTCAATAAGGTCTGGGGTTATGACTCTTTTACAGGACAGCGCGGCATCGACCGCTTTGTTACCACGCTTAGGGATAAAATAGAAGCCAATCCCCACAGTCCGGTTTTAATACACACCATAAGGGAAATAGGTTACAAATTCGAACCCCCTGAATAGCACGCTGAATAATAAAGTTGCTTAATCGTTTCTGTCGTATTAATGATTAATAAAAAAAACGCTCCGGCATTTTCATATGCCGGAGCGTATACTTGTTTTTTAGGTCGTGAATCTAACAGCGATTCGCGGCTACATTCCCTTAGGGACAATATAAATCTCGACTCGCCTGTTTTGGGAATTGCCTTTTTGGTTAGGCGCATTCGGCGCAACCGGCCGGAATTCACCGAAGCCTCGTATGCTCATACGCTCCGGGCTTATACCGCTACTCGACATTATATTCAGCACGGATATTGCTCTATGGGCTGACAGGTGCCAGTTGGTCGGATGTTTTGCTCGGGTATCAGGCTTGCCGATCCGAATATCGTCGGTATGCCCGGCGATTATAACATCGAAGTTTTTGCCATATTCCGAGTTCATGATTTGACATAGTCCCTTGATTACTTCCTCGGCTGCAGATGCTACTACATCGCTGCCGGGTTCAAAAAGCAAATCGCTCTTGAACTTGACTATCCCTCGGCTCGAATCGTACTCAATCATTTCCTTGCCTTTGGCAAAATCCTCGAGCATAGTGGTCAGTTCTACTGGCAGAGATGCTCCGCCGTAAAGCAATTGCTTTTGCATCGTGGAGATTAACTCCTTCTTTTTCGCAAGGTCCTCTTCGAGCGCAGCAATTTTTTGTTGCAGTGCACCTGCCTCGATACCGCCGCGGCCTTCGGCAGTTTCCAGTTGTCTTTGTAACTGTTCGAGCCTGACCTTGGTGGTTTGTAATTCACTCTCAAGCTCAGCTATCCTTCTCTGCTGTGTGCTGTTCCGGACTTTGAGGTCATTTAGTTCCGAGTTACAGCCGCTTAGCAGCATAAGGCAGGTAAACGTTAGAAAAAGCACCGAAAGTTTTACAGTTCGCATTGTTCCATCCTTTCCAAGAAATTCGAGACAGTAAATTCCTTTTAACCGTCCTATAAAATATGCACGCCCTTTATTTGTAAAATTTTACAGCCGACCGAATTTTTAATCTTGCAATAACGCTCATAAATAAAACCTATTTGTATTTATCCGTCAAGAATAAACTTTCAAAATATATGCAGCCGGCATCGATGGTTTTTGGGGCTGAAAAGAAGTGTCTGCCGGCTTTTTGCGCAGCAAAAAGGCCCTTCTTTATACTTAAGAAGGGCCGAATGAAACTGACCTTTAGAAATTTTTATTCGCTTTTGCTCTCCGGTTCCGCCTCTGCTGGCGGAGCTTCTTCTGGCGGAGCTTCCTCTTTGGTTTTCTTGGATTTCTTTTCTTTCTTGGCCTTTTTGGCTTTTGGCTCCTTTACCGCTGTTTTGCCGTCTTTACCTTTGCCGCTGAGCATAAAACCTACCCCGACTATCAAGCCGGATGCCGCAACTGCCCCTATCACGATATACCATATTAGCCTTTGTGTTGCTGTCAGAGCTGCAGGCATCATATTATTGAAACCAGCTACCGCTACTATCGCAGTGTAAATGATAGCCAACAGAGGCAAAAACAGCATAATCCCTAAAGCATTACTTATCACATCCGGCGCCGGCTCGGCATACACTTGATACGCTTGAGCTATCGCCGCTGCTTCTGGAACGGTTTCTGATTCGGCAAGCCCTTCGCCGGGTATCAGTTGTTCTGCCTCGGCGGCTACCTCCACCGCTGAAGCTTCAGCTCCTTCTTTAACCTCTTTTCCTTCTTCACCCTCGGGAGTGTAAATTTCGTCGAGAATACCGCCTAACGAAGTGTCATCAGCTTGTAGTGAAAGGTCTAACAATCCTGAACCGCTGCCGAAGGTATCAAGATTTACGTCTTCTTCGATTTCTTCCAGCGATGCTTCGCCCGATGTAGCTTTGGTCGCGCCCAGCGTGTCGTCTAATGGTCCTCCGTCCGGTACAACTTTGGTCTCGCTCAGCGTATCGTCTGCAAGTTTGTAATCGTCGTCTGCTTCACTAAGGACATCGATTCCTTCACCGGCCGCAGCGGTGGTATCTGACCCCGCTGACTCACTTTCCTCACTTGGCTCCGGTGCCAGAGAAATCTCATTCTCTGCTGCTGGTTCTGCTTCGGCCGATGCTTTTCTCGATGCCGCAATACTTGTGTCGGACATCAGTGCTTCAACTTCATTGATCTTAAACAGCAAATTAGGACCGTCACGGAACTCACGCAGCCTGCCCTGCTTGATTATTTCTTTTACTTCTTCCTCGGTTTTATTGAGCTTCGCGGCGACCTCTTGTAATGAATAAAACATACCTGCCATATTTTTATTCTCCTCCAGACTTTACCTTCTTGTTCTTTATCTTACTGAAAAACCTCAAAATTTTTTATTTTCTCCTGACCGTCAATACTCACTCATTGGGCTCATTTGCTTCTGCAACATTTACGTCTGAACCCTCTTGTTTTTCGTTGGCCTGCTCTTTCGGCTGCTTGCCCAGTGTTTCTTCTTCCAGAAGCATCCTCACCTGTTCCGGCTTCGGCTCAGCCGTGTTGTACTGTTTTAGCATCCTGTCGTATTGCCAGCTTCGGGCCGCCAGTAATTTCAGCCGGCTGTGGGCTGGACCCATGTTGTTTAACTCGTATATCCACAGCGTCTGACCGACCGTATCCACCATCGCCAGCCCGTATTTGTCCCGTTCGATTTGAATGGGGACTACCAAAATGTTGCTGTTGTTGCCGGTTTGCAGTTCTGCTTCGGCGCTCGCCGGCGAGCCGGGCCTGCTGCCTGCGAAAAATAAAGCCAGCACGCCCAGAACAATAAACGTCGACAGCGCCCACTTTTTTTCAATTCTGGATACCATAATCTATTAGACTCTCACCCCAGAAATAGCTTTTACGTTATTATACCTTAATTTTTATGCAAATGCAAGCTATTTTTGACGGAAATTGCCTCAAAACCGGTTTATAAGCCCTTTTTGCACATTTCGAAAGCACGTTTTTATTGCACTAATCGACTTTTTCATGTACAATATCCCGACCTGATGGCCGTTTTTTCCTTTTTTCGGGGTGTAGCTCAGTTTGGCTAGAGCGCTTGGTTTGGGACCAAGAGGCCGCTGGTTCGAATCCAGTCACCCCGATTTTCCTATCTCCTTCAAAATTTCTTCTATCACCGGTTGTCCTTCCATAAAAAATGGAAATTATCATCCTGTAATGCTAAAATGACCGGCAATATGAGCACAGCCGTAAAAGATAATACTGAAACCCTCTTAAATACGCCTCTGAAGGAGCTGGTTGCCCAAGCCAATGAGGTTAGAAGAAAGTTCATAGGCAATAAGCTGGACCTGTGCAATATCTTAAATGCCCGCTCAGGCCGTTGCCCCGAGGATTGCAAATTTTGTGCCCAGTCGGCAATGCATCACGTGGATATTCCTGCCTATCCGCTTAAGGGAAAAAAGGAGATAGTCGAAGCCGCACAAAAAGCCAAAGCCATCGGCGCAGAAAGGTTCGGCATTGTAACCAGCGGAAACCGCTTGACCGACAGCGAGTTGAACGCCGTTGAGCAGGCAATATCGGAAATAAAAGACAAAGTCGACATTATTGTATGTGCTTCGCTTGGTGCCTTGGAAAAATCGCAACTGCAGATTCTAAAAGACGCCGGCCTTTCGCGCTATCATCATAATATCGAAACATCCAGCCGTTTCTACCCCAGCATTGTCTCGACCCACACATTTGACGAGAGAGTAAATACCATAAATTCCGCTAAGCAGGTCGGCCTTGAAGTTTGCAGCGGCGGTATAATCGGAATGGGCGAGACTTGGCAGGACAGAATCGATATGGCTTATACTCTAAAAAAGGTGGATGTCGATTCAATCCCTCTCAATATATTAATCCCCATTAAGGGAACACCTCTTGAATCTGCCGCACCTCTATCAGCCGACGATGCCGTAAGGACGATATGTATCTTCCGCATTATATTGAAAGATAAAGTTATCAAAATCGCCGCCGGCAGAGAGGCAATCTTCAAAGGTTCGCAGCTTAAAGCATTTATTGCCGGCGCGAACGGAATGCTTATAGGCGGCTATTTGACCGTCAAGGGCGCAAATCTCGATGCCGATTACGTCCTCATCGAAGAGATAAAAAAAGTATGGACAGAATAGATGATTTTCTGGCGCAAAGGAAAGCAGACGGCCTTCTCAGGGTTTTAAGACCCGCCGATTCGCGCAAAGACGGCAAAATTTATTATGACGGCGCCGAACTGTTTGACTTTTCATCCAACGATTACCTCGCTCTCTCAGACCATCCCAGGCTCAAAGAAGCTTCCAAAAAGGCCGCCGACTCTCTCGGCGTAAGCGCTTCAGCGTCACGGCTTTTAAGCGGCGACCTGAAAATTCACCACCAGCTCGAAGATAGGGTCGCCGAATTCAAAGGCAAAGAAAGCGCACTGGTCTTCAACACCGGCTATCAGGCCAACGTAGGAATCATAAGCGCACTATACGACAAAGGCGATGCGGTTTTTTGCGATAGATTAAGCCACGCCAGCATAATTGATGCCGTCCGGCAGTCCGGCGCTAAGCTTTTTCGCTTCAATCATAACGATTTAGACCATCTTGAATCCCTGCTGAAAAAAGAAGGTGACAAATTCAAAAACCGTCTTATAGTTACCGAAACCGTTTTCAGTATGGATGGCGACAAACCCCCGTTAAAAGAGCTTGTAGATATCAAAGATAAATTCGATTGCCTCCTTATGGTTGATGAGGCGCACGCCACCGGAATCTTCGGTCCAAACGGTGCTGGCGTTGTGGAAGAGCAGGGCCTCTCCGACCGCATAGAATTAATAATGGGAACGTTTAGCAAGGCCTTGGGCAGCTTCGGCGCCTATCTTGCTTGTTCCGAGAAGATAAAACAGTATCTCGTAAATTCCTGCAGAAGTTTTATTTACTCTACTGCTCTGCCTCCGCCGGTTATTGTAGCCGACATCGAGGCAATCAATATCATAAGAGACGAACCATTCCGCAGGAAGACCTTGCTTGCCAACGCCGATTTCTTTCGCTCCCGGCTTCGTGAAGCAGGGTTCGATGTAAAGGGCGATTCTCAGATTGTCCCCTTGATTGTTGCAGACTCCGGCAGGGCGGTTTGCATCAGCAGTGACCTTCAAAAAAGCGGCTTCTGGGTCCTCCCTATAAGGCCGCCTACCGTCCCGCAAGGTCAGGCAAGATTGAGGTTCTCCCTTACTTACCATCATAGTAAACAGCTTTTGGAGAAACTGGCCGACAGAATTGTCGAGGTAATGCAAAGTGAAAAATAACAAGGCCGACTGGCTCAAAAAAGATTTGCGGTATATCTGGCACCCTTATACGCAGATGAAAGATTGCCGCAAATGTCCTCCAATCCTGATAGAAAAGGCCAAGGGCGTCAAATTATACGATGATAAGGGAAACTTTTATTACGACACAATTTCAAGTTGGTGGTGCAATGTTCACGGCCATAACCATCCTAAAATAAAAGCGGCGATTAAAAAGCAGTTGAATTCTCTCGACCATACCTTGCTCGCTGGCTTTACCCATAAGCCAGCAGTCCTCCTGGCTGAGAAACTTGTCTCTATCACCCCCAGAAACCTTACCAAAGTCTTTTTCTCTGACAACGGCTCAACCGCCGTCGAGACCGCTCTTAAATTGTCTTTCCAGTACTGGCGCAATATCGGCCGAAAATCTAAAACAAAATTCCTCTCTCTCGACCTCGCTTACCACGGCGACACCATTGGCGCAATGAGTCTCGGCGGAGATACGGTTTTCAGCAGGGCGTTCGATGCCTTGCGTTTCGATTCCTTTAAGGTCCCAACGCCTTATTGTTATCGCTGCCCCCTCGGCAAACAAAAGACCTCTTGCAATATCGACTGCATAAAGCCGTTGCAAAACACCTTAAAAAAACACAATGATAAAATTGCCGCTCTTATTTTGGAACCTCTCCTGTTGGCGGCAGGGGGGATGATTGTTTATCCTGTAGAATACCTGAAACGGGCTGCCTCTCTTGCCAAAAAATACAATGTTCAATTAATCCTCGACGAGGTCGCCACCGGCTTTGGCCGAACAGGAAAAATGTTTGCCTGCGAGCACGCATCCGTCCAGCCGGATTTTATCTGTCTCGCAAAAGGTATAACCTCCGGAACGCTTCCCTTTGCTGCGACCTTGACAACTGACAAAATCTACAGCGCCTTTTATGACGATTACGAAAAGTTCAAAACCTTCTATCACGGCCATACCTACACCGCAAACCCCCTCGGTTGTGCCGCTGCTCTGGCAACCCTCGAAATCTTCGAGCGGGAAAAAACGCTGCAAAAGCTAAAGTCCCTTGTCCCAGTATTTCATAAGGGTATGGAAAAATTCAGGCACTTGCCTTTTGTTGGCGATGTCAGATATATCGGTATGGTAGGGGCTCTCGAACTGGTTAAAGACAAAAAAACGAAGCGATCATTTGACGTCGAAGAGCGAATCGGCCAACAAATTTTTCAAAAAGGCCTCAAAGAACATCTCATCCTTCGCCCCTTAGGCAATGTTATTTATCTCTTTCTTCCGTTGAGCATAAAAAAAAACCAGTTAAACGACATTCTGAAAAGAACAGTCAAAGTTATAGCGAATCTGATTTGTTAAGTGCTACTCAACTGTAACGCTTTTTGCAAGGTTCCGGGGTTTGTCAACATCGTGCCCGCGCAGCACCGCCGCGTGATATGCCAGAAGTTGCAGCGGAATGACCGTCAGCATTGGCTGCAGCAGTTCTGGTGCATCTGGAATTGCGATTAAATGGTCGGCGTGCTTCTTGATGTTTTCATCGCCTTCAGTTGCGACAACAATAATTTTTCCGCCGCGTGCCCGCACCTCTTCGATGTTGCCTATGATTTTGTCGTATTGCGGCCCTGCTGTTGCTATAAAAACCGCCGGCATACCATCACTTATCAAGGCAATCGGCCCGTGCTTCATCTCCGCGGCTGGCAGCCCTTCAGCGTGGATGTAACTAATTTCCTTCAGCTTCAAAGCCCCTTCCAGCGCAACCGGATAATTAAAGCCGCGACCTAAGAAAAGCCAGTTGTCCCTGTCGATATTCGCCGCAGCAATCTTCTTTATATTGTCGGACTGCTTCAGTATCCTGCTTATCTTCTCCGGTATCTGGGAAAGTTCCTTGATGCACGCTCCTGCGTCGCTGCTGTTGAGGTTTTTTCTTCTGCCAAGTTCAATCGCCAGCATCGTCAGCACTGCCACCTGTGCGGTGAACGCCTTTGTGCTGGCGACCCCTATCTCCGGTCCGGCGTGCAGGTATATCCCGGAATCGGTGGCTCTGGCGATCGAAGACCCTACGACGTTGACAATCCCAAGCACCGTCGCTCCTCGTTCTTTGGCTTCTTCTACCGCTGCCAGAGTGTCTGCTGTCTCTCCGGATTGGCTTATCGCTATGACCACCGTCCCGTCTTCTATGATTGGACTGCGGTATCGAAATTCGCTGGCGTATTCGGTTTCTGTCGGAATTCGTGCCAGCTGCTCGAACAAAAACTCTCCGACTAAACTGGCGTGGAATGCCGTCCCGCAGGCGGTCAGGATAAGCCGTTTGGTGCGCGTCAGCTCACGCAGATGGTTTGCTATGCCGCCGAGTTTAATTTGTTTATTTTTGACATCGATTCGACCGCCCATACATGTGCCCAGTGCCTTCGGCTGCTCAAAAATCTCTTTGAGCATATGGTGCTCGAAACCGTCGAGCTCGATTTGCTCTAATGAAAATTCAATTTCCTGCAGCTCTTTCGTCACGCTGACGTTGTCAATCGTTTTTGTCCGGAACCCCTTAGAACTGATGGTGACCATTTCACTGTCGGAAAGGTATATTGCCTGTTTCGTATGCTCCACTATTGCCGAGGCGTCCGAGGCCAGGATATACTCGTTGTCGCCCACCCCCAAAATTAAGGGGCTGCCCTTTTTTGCTCCGATGAGTATGTCCGGAAAATCGCTGCACACAATCGCGAGGCCATATGTTCCGCTTACTTCACCCAGGGCCTGTTGCACCGCCCATTCGAATTTGTTTTGTCCGTCTCTCTTTTGCTTCTCTTCGCTTCTGTCATAGAAATACCCAATCAGGTTTGATATCACTTCGGTATCGGTCTCACTTGCAAATGTGGCCCCTTCATTTTTCAGCCATATCTTCAGCGTCTCGTAGTTTTCGATAATCCCGTTATGAACAACTGCTATTTTCCCCGTGTAGTCCAGATGTGGATGTGCGTTTATGTCGTTTGGTGCTCCGTGTGTTGCCCACCGTGTATGCCCGATGCCGATTGTTTCGTCGCTGTTAGGTGCGTCTAATATTTCTTCCAGAGCGATGATTCTGCCGCTGCACTTTTTAACTTTTATTTTCCCGCCGCTCAATAGGCCCACCCCGGCCGAATCATACCCACGGTATTCAAGACGCTTCAATCCCTCTATGAGGGTCGGCTGGGCGCTCTTTTTACCTAAGTAAGCTATTATCCCGCACATTCATTTTCCCTTCAATCGCAGAAAGCTCGTCTTACATAAATCGGCAAAAAACTCCTTGGCCTGATAGCAATAAAAAATATACTGCAATCAATTGGACCTTGTTCTTTTTTATTGTAGAAAAATCCCTGCTCCCCTTCAAATTAATTCCGTTCAACCGCCGGATAATTTGTTCTTATTTGACGTCCTGACAATTTTGTAGTTTAATGTCGTTTATGTTGATTGTCATCGATTACAACGTCGGAAACGTCAAAAGCGTCTGCAACGCCTTCCGTCACATCGGATGCGAGGCCAAACTTAGCTGCAGACCGCAGGATATAAAAGCCGCCGCGGGCCTCGTTCTGCCTGGCGTCGCTGCCTTCGGCTACGCCGTCAGCGCATTAGGCCCTCTGGCTGACCTGATAAAAGACCTTGCTTTGGCCGGCAAACCTCTGCTCGGCAACTGCGTCGGCTACCAGATGCTTTTCGACAAAAGAGTCGAATACGGCCCACACAAAGGTCTCGGGCAGGTATCAGGCAATGTCGTCACCATCCCTTCT
>CAIYOL010000359.1 GCA_903927855.1 uncultured Planctomycetota bacterium | reverse complement strand
TGTCAGGAAATGCTGAAACACACTGCGGGGCAGGCCAAACCGACGAAAATACCTTGGGATTTGCTCTAAGCAAGGGGGGCGTGTAACCTTTTCGAAGTAAAATCGGCCTCGTCCCCATTCGTCGAATTGCCCGCCTCGACTCGCCAGACGCGAGTCGGGCGAGGCGGGCAGCTCTTTCCGCCCGGCCATAAATGGATGCAGACGGTCGAGATAATCGAAGAGGATAAAGTCGACTTTGCCGCGAAGGTATCCTGCTATGCTTAACATACCGTATGGCTTTAGCCAAAAATCGTAAGCGGCAAAATCATAAATCGGCGGATTTAACAGGAGAATTTTCGGTTTCATCTGAAAACATTAATGCGGCCTGTTTAACTTGCGGTTTTCTTGCTGTCTAATATATAGAAACAGTCTTATTATCGCAAAAATAACAAATGCGTTTATAATGAGCGCGACCCAGTCATCGATAATATTCCAAATGCAACTAACATCATTGAAAGTACCGAAGATCATTCTAGTCAATCCTGCTTCTTTTAGCCCTTCTATGAAGTATGCCGGGCCGTAGTTGAATAAGACTGCTATACAACCGGTAATATAAAAACTTAGGCTCATTACCACAAAAAGATAAATACCTATTAATGTTTTAGGCATCTGCAAACCGAAGATAGGCAGAAAACGAATTAACATTAGTACATAGGAAATAAAAAAAGAAACAATCAGTCCTTTTGGTGGTTTAATGAACTTTTTGAAAAGTAAAAGCCCGAATACAAAAAGAGACATTACGGCAAAAGAAATATAGTCAGGCCAATACCAATAGACGTATTTCATATTTTTTTTGCCCTCATAATTTAATGTGACCCAACCTGTGGGTTAGGTGCTTCTGTTTTCGGTCGGTATTTCCATCTCCTGTGCAGCCACCAGTATTGGCTGGGGTCTTCACGTATGAAATTTTCAATTGCTTTGGTGTATTCAGCCGTAATCCATTCGAGCGGGTCTTTCTTGTCGGCCCATTCCTCGGGGAAAATAATACGCTCGACCCCCATTTCAAAGAAGAAACGGTTCCCGACTCTTCTGCTGTATCCCACAACTATAGGAATATTATTTGTGGCGGCAATTAATCCTATGCTTTTATAGGTGCTGGCCTTTCGGCCGAAGAAGTCAACGAAGATTCCCTTTTTGCCGGCGTCCTGATCGGCGATAAAACATAAAGTTGCGCCGGTTGAGGCGGCTTCCCCCATCAGTTTCGCTGCGCCTTTTTTATCTATTATTTTTTGCCCCATCCTCCGGCGAACTTCGTAAAGATAATTGTTAATGAACTTGTTGTCTAAGGGACGGGCGATACTATAGACATTAAAACCAAATAGCCCCATTAGATAACCGACGATTTCGAAATTGCTGTAATGGCCTCCAACTATCAGCAGCCCCCGGCCTTCCTGCATCAGCCATTTGGTCCTTTCAGCATTTTTGTATCGCGAGTAATTCCGCCAGTTATTTCTTTTCACTAATCGAGGTGTGAACAAGACATCAACCGCCAGCATTACAATATGTTCGAAGCTTCGCCGGCCTGTCTCCCATATCCACTGTTCATCTTTCTCCGGAAAACTTGCGCGAAGATTTTCCAGAGCACGGTCGCGCCCCCGATGGTAGTATTTCCATAATAATCGGCCGAGAAAACAAGCGGTATTCAGATTGGTCTCGACATCGAACAAATAAAGAAACCCCACAAGGATGCGCAACGCAAGATAAACAAGCAAATCCGTGATGGGATTGTGTTTCTTCTTTTTTCGTTGAACGGAATCAGTCATAGACCGTGATTTTAGAGTTAAAATCACCCGCTGTCAAGTTTCAACACTGCCTGTTGACAGCAGAGTGTATTCGTTCTACACTGAAGCATCAAAATTTGGAAAGGGATTATTATGGATTTCGAGCAGAACAATAATCGCAGCGAGCCGCTGCAGCCGCAGCCATTAGAGCCAATTTATGGCTCGGCTCAAGGCGCATCATCAGTGATAAACACGCCTAAAAAACGAAGCGGCTGGAGAATTTTCTGGGGTATTATTCTCGGGATGTCGGTGCTGGCGAATATTACACTAGTTTTGATGCTGATTGGATTAGCTGCGGCCTTTATGATAGGGCAGGAAGGTATTTTTACCGAAGAGGTTATACAAGGTGGGCCGCGAACGGCTAAAATTGCGGTGATCACGGTGCAGGGCATAATAGATAGTGAACAGGCTCAGGATGTATACGAGCAGATAAAATCGGCCCGACAGGATAAGCGGGTCAAGGGACTGATTCTTCGTGTGAACTCGCCGGGCGGAACGATTTCGGGCAGCGACCAAATCTGCAATGAAATCCGCAAGTACCGTAAGGAGGAAGATAAACCGGTTGTGGCTTTTATGCAGGGTATTGCTGCTTCGGGCGGCTATTATGTGTCGGTAGGATGCGACAAAATCGTGGCTGAGCCAACGGCGATTACCGGCTCAATCGGTGTGATTGCGGGCTATTTTGTTTTACAGCAGCTGTTGGAGGAAAAGCTTGGTATTCAGCCGACCGTTTTCAAATCCAGCGAAAAGAAAGATTGGCCCAGTCCTTTCCGGCCGATTACGGAAGAACAGCGGCAATATGTACAAGATAAACTAATTAATCCTGCCTATAATAGGTTCGTGCAGATTATCGCCGAAGGCAGGGGAGAGGTGCTTACATTAGATGATGTCAAACGCCTGGCTGACGGCAGCATCTACGGTGCTGAGGAAGCGCTTAACGAAAAACTGATAGACAAAATCGGCTATATCGATGAGGCCGCAGAAGAGGTCAAGTCGCTGGCTGGAATTGAAAAGGCCCAGATAGTAGAATATCGCAAGCCGTTTTCACTCGTATCCCTCTTAAGCTCACGCAGCGGGAATATCTTAAAAATCGACAAATCCACTTTGTATGAGCTTAGTACACCGCAGGTATTGTATCTTTGGAGTTTGTATTAGCAGTTGCCTCGATTGGGCCCCGGCACAGCCAAAACAATAACTGCGGCAAAGATAAAGACTTAGGGGGTTACAAAACCGCTGCTTAAAAATTTTGCTGAAAAATAAAATTTTGATAAAATTTTCGAAAATTTACTTGACGTTCTTATGCAGGTTCAATATGCTCTCGTTCGGTTTGGAGTGGTGATGAGATGGCTGGCTGACCGAAGCGTACTGGCACTCATAAATATTCTTCGAAGCGTTGCTTTGAAGAGGAGGAGTGAAGAACGAAAAGGTATATGTCAGCGAACCAAGGGTTGTGAGTATTTTACTCACAGCCCTTTGCTTTTTTAGGGTCTACAGGTCATTTTTAATCAGATTTTTCTTGCAATATTCTTTTGCGTACTGGTAGAATTACTTCAAATACTGTTTTTGTTATGCGGATGGTCAAATAACTCAATGAGGTACTCAAGGTACCGAAAGGAGGAAAGTTATGTTTACCAAACACCCAATCAAAGTAAAGTCTCCGTCGGGCATAATTATTGGTGCAGTTCTGATTACTGCATATTTGGTTTTTGCCTCGACGACCCCGGTCCAGGGTGCGCAGTGGTTTTACCAAACGAATCTGCTGCCGCCTGAGAACGGAATGTACAATTGCACAAGTCCAAGTGCATATTTTGCGGTGTACGCAAGTGGGATTGTAATCAGGAACTTTAGCAGCCGGTCGTTCACACAGTCCATTCCACCTCCGCCGCCGGGGACGCCGGTGACATTCAGCTTCAATTCAAAAATCGAGATGGAAATCAGTTACGATGGCGGAGCAACCTACTGGCCAATCAGAGCTAATGCGGCAAATACGATGCAGATAACCTATCAAAGTAGTAGCGGCGGAGAAGATGTTTATCAGGCCGAAATGTTACAGTTAGACATCTCGGGTGGTAAATTGCCAGCCGGTATATTGATTCGCGAAAGCTCGACGACGGCTTCACTCGGACTAACTCGCATCAAGCCGGTGCCGGGCGGTTATATGATTAGCAGCTTCTTTGATATTTTCACAGAAATCAGCACCGACTTCGGTGGAAGCTGGATGCCTTCGAGCGGATCGGGACGATTAGAGCTGAAAGTTGACCCGGCGTT
>CAIYOL010000358.1 GCA_903927855.1 uncultured Planctomycetota bacterium | reverse complement strand
TCCTCGTTTAAAATACAGCACTTTTTATCTTTCCCACGCCGGCTTCTCTGGCAGGGTCATTTCGAACTCCGCTGCCAGTTTCTGCTCATATCCGCCTGCGTATTTACCCTTGATAAATCTGTCGAACGCCCCTTCGTAAAAGCGCTTCCACGACTCCGTCTCTTTGCCCGGCATCACCGGGTAGAATAATGCGTTATTTTCCCTCGCCGCCTGCATATCGCCCGGTGCGTCGCCAATCATTAGAACGTGGTCTTTTTCGTACTTACCCTTAGTAGCATACTCAAGATGCTGCGCCTTTGTTCCCATCTCCTGTCCCGCTATTACATCGGTGTATTTGGCGATATCGTGTTCTTCCCACTCCCTTACCAGTGCCTCGCTAGGCGTGCCTGAAACGACAATTACATCTGCCAAAGGCCTCATCTTCTCTAAGCTCTCCCGCACAAACGGAAATGGCGGCACCCCCTTTACGATGTCCTTAACCGCCTGGTTGACCTTTTTGCTCCAGTCCAGCGCAAGCTCGAATTCTTTCTTCGCCTGCGGGTCTTTCGCGTTCGCTATCGCTCTTCTAAGTCCGTCGTTGCTCAAAACGCTCTTCGGGTCGTCCACCCACGCGAAATAATATGGCAATTGCGGCACGTTAAAGCCCCTTTGTTTGACCATCGGATGTGAGGGCAGCAGCTTCTCTAATATGAGTTTAAGCGTCTTGTGCCGGTTGGCTCCTCGCGTCTTTGAAAAAAGGTCGGCAAAATCCTTGCACTCTCTCGCTGCCTGCGCGACCGGCTGCAGGCCGAAGCACCCTATCATCCACGGGCAGAAGCACTCCCGATGTTTAATCCCCATCGTATCGAACGCGCACCCGTCCGAATCGATACCGACGAAGAATTGCTTCCTCGGCTTAAATTCCTTCAATGCTTTCGCTGCATCATTCATCTTATTCTCTTAAAACCACAGATTGCACAACTGCCTTTTTACAATTTCCCCCCCTTATTATCAAGTATTTTTGCCCGCCGTACCGGCTTAGCCCGCGGACCTGCCTGCCCTCCGTAGGCCATCTTGGTGGATGAAGGATGGGTGCCGGGGGGTTTGATTTTGGTTAGCCCCCAACTTTATGTTGGGGGTCAACATTGTTTCGCCGGTTTATCCGGCGGGTTACTTTTTCTCTGGCGGCAAATTCTTTTTATTTCTTCTTAACTAATTCTACCCCTTCTTTAAAAGCGGTTTTCTTAATGATTTCTTTAAGAATTTGTGCCTTTTTTTTAACATCATTTTGTTTGATTTTATCTGTTTTGATTTTCTGGGTTGCTTTGTCTAATGAACTTGTTAGACTTGTTAACTCAAGCAGGGTTGCTGCTTTGCAAAAAAAACTCCTCGACCTTCCATCGTCAAAATTCTTTATCATTGTTTCAAGTAATTTAATTCGATTTCTCTGCTGTTCTATGAATTTTTTAATTCCATGTTTTTTTATAAAATTCAAATTCGGTATAACTTTTTTGCTCGATGGGTAAGAAGAAGACCCCTGCAATTGCTGATATTCTTCATCACTTTTGAATTTAGAACATGGAAATTCAGAACATTCAGCACAAACTTCAAGGTTCTTCTTCTTAACACAGCAGGTTATAAAAGAACAGGATGGGTGCTTATTGAAAAAATTGGGGCCGGCACACCCGGGACATCTTGAATGCCCTGCTGTATAGAATCTTGGACATAAGCCGCAATCGAGGCCGCAGCAGCCTATAGTTGGATGAGTTTTTAGAGGCATATCATTTTAATCTTCACTTTATTAAATCCTCTATGGAAACACCTGTTGCTTTGGCGATCTTCGCCATAGTTTGAACGCTTGGTTTATCAGCAGCACCGCTTTTTCATAGGACAATATTATCGCCGATTAAAGCCGGAAAGTAAAGGGAAAATTGCGTTGATGTGGTGGTAAAATCAATCAAATGCGCAGCAGGTTAAGAGCAGAAATCCATTTTTTCATAATTTTTTTATCTCTTTATTTGGACCCATTCGACCACCAGGATGCGGCAAGGTTTGCAAAGTCCCTAAAATCAACTGCGCCACTCATATCCTTATCGGCATGATTACACCAATCAGGGTCGCTGCAGTCGGTACGCAACCAGTTTTCAGTCAACACAAACAAATCTGAAAAACTCACATTGCCGCTGCCGCTCTGGAAGCCCTCGGCAATCTCATTTATGACTTGGACGATTTGTTCACGGGTCATATTGGCATCGTAAACGCGGGCATTAGAATAAAGACCGCCGGCCTGCATTGTTCCTTGAGGGGTGCTCCCAAAGAAAACTGTAGTTGGACAAACCTCGGTTCGGCTGCCGGAGGCAAGCAGCCATCCCTGCGGACAAAGTATATGCAGTGCGATTCCATCAACGTCCTGCACAACAGCAAAACGAATGAGACTTCCTGGCAAAAAATCAGGGGCATGTATGGAGGCAAGTGTTTTAGTTAAACACCCGTTAACTTCTTCAAGCTCGAAGTTGTCCGCATTGTCCAGGACCAGTTGCAGCCAGGAACTGCCATCTTCCACACTCCAGCTTTTTATTACTTTGGTTCCGTTAGTAGCGGAAGGTGAATAGGGCGGTTGCCAGCAGAATACGTCCGTCCAGCAAGAAGGGAAAGCAACTCGATGAGAGAGAGTCTCTGCCGCTCGTTGCTGCCCTCCGATTTGAAAGCTAACGGGTACATCGTTTATAGCAAGAGTAGCGCTGTCGACGTAGAATACGGTTCCAGAAGTTGCCCCCCAGGTAAGAATATCCACGCATAACGACCCGCTGTTAAAAGGAAGTTGCCAATATGTAGTCAGTTCTGACCAGCCGCAGCCTATTCGTTTGTTCGTACGAGTGCTTATTTTGTTATTGGTCCTGTCCCAGATTGTCAAATATATCCGACCTGTGTCTATATTCTGTCCGCTGATTCGGACCGTAGCGCTGACCGCGGTGCCGGCCGGAAAATTTCCACGAACAATAGGCGAATCAATTTCCATTGTGATATAGTTGCTGGTGTTACTTACTTTAAGCGAGTTGCTGCCGGAATGAGCACGCTCGGAACTAACTTCGATAGCCGTATTATAGTAAGTAGTCCAGGAGCTTTGTGTGCATCCCTCGAAACTGGAATAGCAGGGGTCGGCTAATAAATTTTCTTCGTCCGGCTCGATACTGATTCCCCAGGACGTCCGTACAGTAGGTTCGGGGAAGGACATTGTGCTAACTTCGCTTGCC
>CAIYOL010000357.1 GCA_903927855.1 uncultured Planctomycetota bacterium | reverse complement strand
GTGGAGCCCTGAATGCCCTTCCTGCGGCAGATGTTACAAAACTCGGCAGCTTTTTCATAGTGCTCAGTGTGTAACGGAAGGTCTTCAAAAGAAGAAAGCGTCTCTTTTAATTCGCTGGACTGCTTTACCTGCGGTATTCCGGAAAGCAACTCCTGCCTGATAGGGCCGATAATCGCCACTCTGGCGTTCTGGATGAGTTCTTGAAGTTTTTTTGCTAAATCAGCATCTGGCGAATTATGACGCAGAACCTGAGACCAGATGCAAGTATCCACCAGAACCTTCATCGATGCCTCGCGATTTTATAGTCGTAGTCATCCGCAAAATCAATTGCTCCAAAAAGATTTATGATATCCATTTGCTTGCGGTGAGCAATATATTCTTTCAAGGCAGTCGTCACAGCATCCTTTTTTGTTTTATGTTGTCCGACTTTCACGGCTTGTCCGATCAATTTGTCATCTAAAGCCAGATTTGTTGCCATAATACTCTCCTTTTACACAATAACTAACACATTATAGTGTGTAAGTCAAGAATGTTATGTTTTCGTCTATTGCCCGTTCTAAATCAAAGCAATATTTTTGTAGTGCCACCTGTCTGTTGATTGATCTTACATCCCTTCTGCCTGTGCGGCATGATAAGAACTGCGCACTAATGGTCCTGCTTCCACGTACTGAAAGCCTTTTTGGTAAGCTATTTCTTTCAACTCGGCAAATTCGTCCGGGTGATAATATTTAGCAACCGGCCAATGCCTTAGCGTTGGCTGTTGATACTGTCCGATAGTCAAACGCGCGCAGGACGCGCCGGCCAAATCATCTATTAGTTGTAAAATGTCCTCACGTTTTTCGCCAAAACCAACCATAAAACCGCTTTTGGAAATAATCGGCGTTCGGGCAATCCGTGAGAGGAGCTTAAGTGATAGTCTATAATTCCCCTGCGGCCGCAATTGGGGAAACAACGGTTCAACAACTTCCACATTGTGGTTGATGACATCGGGCTTAGCGGCAATGACTTTTTCCAGCGCTGAGGATTGACCCTGAAAATCGGGAATCAAGACCTCTATTTTGCAGTTCGGAACAGCCTCTCGTAAATTGCCTATACAATCAGCAAAGGCTTGCGCGCCGCCGTCCGGCAAATCATCACGGGTAACGGAAGTGACAACAACATATTTTAAGGCCATTTGTCGCACAGCGGCAATCAGGTGCTCTATTTCACTTTCATCAATCGGTCGCGGATTACCATGCAGTATATTACAATAAAGACAATAACGCGTGCAAATATTGCCCAGAATCAAAAATGTTGCCGTGCCGTTATTGAAGCATTGCGCCATGTTGGGACAGGCCGCCTCCTGGCAAATGGTGTGTAATTGAAGCTCTGCGAGAGTCGATTTAATGTTGCGGCATTCATCAGTATTATAAGGAGGACGCACTTTGAGCCAGGGAGGTTTGCGGAGAAGTTGCGCTCTTTCGTTTAATGGATTCATAGAATACTTTACATGACTTGCTATCGCGAATAGAATCTAGCTTGCCACGTCGCGCGAGGCGTTCCTCGCAATGACCAATACTTAAGGTCTTTTC
>CAIYOL010000356.1 GCA_903927855.1 uncultured Planctomycetota bacterium | reverse complement strand
CTGATTATGTTTTATCAGGCCTGCGACGGCGAGGTTCGCCAGGTTCGGTAAAGTTATATTTTCGCAGACGGTCATTTCGACAACCAGTCCTGATTTTCTGCGGTCTTCAGGCATCAGGTAAATTCCATTTTCGATGGCGTCTTTAGCGGAACGGATTTGCAGTTTCTCCCCTGCGAGGTGAATTGAGCCGCTTAGCGGCTGTTCCACGCCGAAGACCGCGCGAGCCATTTCGCTTCGGCCGGCACCGACAAGGCCAGCGAAGCCAAGTATCTCGCCGCGAGCAGCTTCGAAGCTGATTTGACAATCAGGATAGGCGGCGGTGGTTAGATTGGTAACACTAAAGCATCCTGACTCGGCGCGGGCAGCAGGTGAGATATAGAAATCCTCCAATTGCCTGCCAATCATCAGCTTTACCATATTGTCGTGAGTTATCTGGTCGCGGGTGAGCGAGCCGGCGTTGATGCCATCGCGGAGACCGACGACACGGTCAGCACATTCTTTTACTTCTGCCAGCCGATGAGAGATATAAATGATGCTTACACCGTTGTTGCGCAACTGGCGGATTACATCGAAGAGGCGCCTGCTTTCAGATAACGTCAAACTCGAAGTAGGTTCATCCATTATCAATATGCAGGCGTTGAGCGAAAGCGCCTTTGCTATCTCGACCATCTGCTGATGAGCGATAGGCAGTTCGCTCAGGGGTGTATCAGGTGATAAGTCCAGGCCGAGCCGCTTCAGGTATGGTTCCGTCCGGTTTCGTATGCGGCGGCTGTCTATTATTTTTAACGGGCCGAACCGCATTGGCTCTCTGCCAAGAAAGACGTTGCCGGCGATAGTGAGGTTATCGAGAACGTTAAGGTCCTGATGGATGAAGCCGATTCCGAGTTTGATGGCATCGGAGACGTTGTGAATAACGGTGGTTTTGCCGCTGATTTTGATTGTGCCCGCATCAGGCTGCAGGACGCCGCCAAGGATGTTCATCAGGGTAGATTTGCCGGCACCATTTTCGCCGATAAGCGCGACGACTTCACAAGGATAAACATCGAGGTCAACCTTATCGAGAGCTTTTACGCCGGGGAAACTTTTTTCTATCCCCTGCATTTGCAGTAGCGGCAGGTCGGTAGACACCAGTGAGCTGCTCCAATGGCATTATAAACAAACTATTTGCCGAGAAGTTCGTGTACTCTTTTCGTAAATTCGGCGACGTTATCCTTTTTTATAATCAGCGTGGGAACGATAATCATTTTGCTCGGCGGTATCTTTGATTTGTCGCCGTTGACGATGTCAGCAAGCAGCTTGATTGACTGATAGCCGAATTCGTACGGCTGCTGGACAACGGTACCGTAGATGTGGCCATCTTTAACACCCGAGAGAGTTTCCTCATCTTCATCGAAGCAGACTATTTTGACCGCGCCGAGCTTGCCTGCGTCAGTAACGGCGTTGAGAATGGCGGGACCATTGTAGTTCCAAAGCCCCACGCAGCAGGCCAAGTCCGGATACTTCACCAGAGCATCGGAGACGTTGGATTTGGCAACGATTTTGTCATTGTTATCGGTTCGAATATCTACAATTTCGATTTTAGAACCGGCGAGGGCTTCTTTTATTCCTTGGACCCTCTCCTTGGAGTTCTGGGTGTCCGCTTTGCCGACAAATATCATAATCTTTCCGCCTTCGGGCAAAATCTGCTTAATCATCTCGCCCGCCTGTCTGCCGGCGGCGACGTTGTCGGTACCGAGATAACATAGCCGTTTGCTGCCGGGGATGTCACTGTCGCAGGTTATGACGGTTATTTTTTCGCATAACTCATCAAGCATTGGTTTTTGATTTACCGGGTCAATCGGGGAGATTGCGATTCCTTTGGCCCCCCTGACGACCAAATCATCGATGATGCGGCGCTGCTCAGCGGAAGTGGCATCGCTGACGAGCCGGAAATCGACCTCGAAATTCTCAAGCTCAGCATCCGCTTTTTCACATCCTTTGCGTGTGAAGGCCCAGAAATCCGATGCACCGTTAGTTACGAAGGCGAGTTTCGTTTTCTTCGACGGCTCCGGCGCCTTCGTACCTTTCTTGGAACAACCAGACAATGAAACTACCGAATAAAGAAGCGACACTATCAACAAATTGAAGAATAGTTTTTTCATCTTGGCACTCCCTGAAAAATAGTCTGATTTCCTGGTAAACTTTTCAAGCTTAAAACTTAATATACCAGCTAAGATTCTAACGCAAAACAAAGTTGCTGCAAGGGTAAAAATCAGTTATATTAAGAAAAACAAGCGACATTAAAACGCCTATTTAGGGTAAAACTGTGGCTTATACGATAGGTTTGGATTACGGAACTAACTCTGTAAGGGCCGTGTTAGTCGATGTCACTAACGGCAATGAGTTAGGTACAGCGGTATACGAATATGAAACCGGCGAAGCCGGCATAATTCTCGACCCGTCCGACCACAATCTGGCAAGACAGAATCCGGCTGATTACATCAAGGGTGTTGAGATAACGGTCAAAGAGGCAATCAAAAAAGCCGGGAAGGCCAACAAAGATTTTGACGCCGGCCAGATTATAGGCATAGGCATCGACACGACCGGCTCAACCCCCCTGCCGGTCGATAAGGAGGGCACGCCACTGGCGATGCTGGACAAGTTCAAAGATAATCCCAACGCCCAGGCCTGGCTGTGGAAAGACCATACCGGCCACGCCGAGGCTGCTGAGATTACAGAACTGGCTGAGAAAAAGCATCCCGAATATCTTGCCAAGTGCGGCGGAACGTATTCGTCAGAATGGTTCTTCAGCAAAATCCTTCACTGCTTAAGAGTTGACCCGAAAGTTTTCGACGCCGCTTATACATGGGTTGAGCACGCCGACTATATGACGGCACTTCTGACAGGAACCACAAACCCGCAAAAGCTCAAACGCTGCCGCTGCGCCGCAGGGCACAAAGCTATGTTCAATAATGACTGGGGCGGATACCCAGCCAGAGATTTCCTTGCAAAGCTCGACCCGAAACTGGGAAAGCTCCGTGATACTTTAGGCGATAAAACATACGCCGTTGACCAAAAGGCAGGCAACCTCACCAAAGACTGGGCGGACAAACTCGACCTGAAAGCAGGAATACCGGTTGCGATGGGCGCATTCGACGCCCATCTGGGCGGCGTCGGCTCAGGGATAAGCACCGGCAAATTGGTAAAAATCATCGGCACCAGCACCTGTGATATGGCTGTCTGGCCCACTGACAGGGATTTGGCTGATATTCCGGGTATATGCGGAATAGTTGACGGCTCAATTTTGCCGGGTTTCTGGGGACTTGAAGCCGGCCAATCCGCTGTCGGTGACATCTTCAACTGGTTCGTAAATTATATCCAGCCGGGAGGTCCAGCAGCCAGCTCGCATAAGGCCCTGATCAAGGAAGCCGCAAAACTAAAACCCGGTCAGTCAGGCCTGCTGGCCCTTGATTGGAACAATGGGAATAGAACGATACTTGTCGACCAGCGGCTTACAGGCCTGCTGCTGGGCCAGACGCTCCATACAACGCGCGGAGAGTTTTACCGCGCGCTGATTGAGGCAACCGCTTACGGCGCTCTTACCATCATCAACAGGTTTGAAGAAT
>CAIYOL010000355.1 GCA_903927855.1 uncultured Planctomycetota bacterium | reverse complement strand
TCACAAACTGTATAATATGGGGTAATTGGCCTGACCAGCTTCTCTTCACATGGCCTGTCACAATTACCTATAGCAATATTCAGGGCGGCTACCCCGGCCTAGGTAACATCGATGCCGACCCCTATTTTGTTGATGCAGATGCCAACGACTATCATTTAAAAAGCGAAGGTTGGAGTTGGGACGTTGTGCGAAAACGCTGGACCTATGACGATGTCACCAGCCGATGTATCGATGCCGGCAACCCCGGCTCACCGCTTGGTGATGAGCTTCTTTCCATCCCCGATGACCCGAATAATGTTTGGGGACAAAACCTTCGAATCGATATGGGCGCCTTCGGCGGCACCGCCGAAGCGAGCATACCGCCTTATGATTGGGTGCTCCTTGCCGACATAACCAACGATGGCCTTGCTGACCTGACCGATTTCGCCTTCCAGGCGCTCGAATGGCTCAATTCCGCTGACCAGCAGCCCGGCGACCTCAATCGCGATAGCTTAGTTGACGCCTCCGACCTTGCCTTGCTCATTGAAGATTGGCTCGGACAAACCTCCTGGCACGAATGACAAATCCAAAAAATCTGTGTAAAAATTTCTGTTAACTTAGGCAACTTCTTTTATTTTGTCTCTTGACTACTTTTTTTATTTTTCACCCTTTTCTGTACACTTTTTCCTCACTTTTGGTACTGTTTTTCACAAGTTTTGCCACTGTTTTGCCTCAGTTTGCATACGTTTAGCCATAGTTTTAACATGTTTCCGAAAAAACAGCATCTTTGCACGTATAACATCGCCGTTGGCCTGTTTCAATGAATTTTACGAAAGGAATTGTCTCATTGTAGCTAACCCCCGATTTCAGATGTAACTGCTGCTGTATAAAGCGTTTATGGCTGGATTATCTTTTGTTCTTTAAAAACCTTGCCGCTCGGATAATCAGTAAAGGTTACTTTGACTACCAGCTCCTTTTCTTTGCCGGTGATTTTGTCGCCCACGTCGAAAGGCAGTCTGTAATTAATTGTTATAAGTGTCGCACACCAAAGCTTTTTCAGCTCAGCCGGCGTTACCTGCCAGGCGCCCAGTTTCGCCTCGCCAGCCTCTTTGTTCAAGTCCCACAACTCTACATCCACAGAGCCGGTCGCCTTTACTATATCTCCTTGCTCATCAACAGGTTGTATATAAACGAGCAGCTTTTCTTTTTTGCCGTCTTTATCTTTATCATAAAGATTAGTGTACCTGGTAATTATGATTTTTTGCAAATCGTAGAGGTGTTCAATCCTGGCCTCAGACGGCAGCTTGGAGAGGACATCTACCCGGCTTTTCAATTGTTCGGTCTCTGATTTGGATTGCTCGAGTTGGCTTTTCAGCTCCGCGTTTTCCTGTTTGAGTGTCTTGACCCCTCTTGCCGGGTCGCTGCTATGGCAGCCTGCAACAACAGCGAGCAGGCATCCGACCAAGATTGTTTTTCTCACCTGAGTATACCTTTCAATCCGTTTTTAACCGCCTTGCTCCTGATTTTTGACGATTTCGGGCGCTTTCTGCAGTATTCTATCGACCAGTCCGTAGCTGATTGCTTCCTCTGCTTCCAGCCAGAGATTTCGGTCGCAATCCTTTTCTATTTTTTCCGGGCTTTGGCCTGTATGCTTGGCCAGTATATCATAAAGCCGGGCGCGCAGACGCAATATCTCCTTAGTTTCAATCTCCAAATCGGTAGCCGGCCCTTCCAGTACGCCTGCAATCAGCGGCTGATGCAAAAGCACCCTGCTATTAGCCAAAAGGAACCGCTTACCGGCTCTGCCGCCTGTCAGCAACACCGCCGCCATACTTGCCGCCTGTCCGACGCAATAAGTCGCGACATCACAACGCAGAAACTGCATCGTATCGTATATGGCAAGACCTGCAGTGATTGAGCCGCCTGCTGAATTTATATAAAAATGGATGTCGTTTTTGCTGTTTTCGTTGCTCAGGAACAGCATCTGGGCGATAACTAAATTCGCCGCATCATCATCAATCACTCCGCCCAGAAAGACTATTCTATCCTTGAGAAGTCTGGAATAAATATCGTAGGCACGTTCGGTTCGCCCGCTTTTTTCAATTACTATTGGCACTAAATTTTGATTAATTGTCATATTTTGTATCTCGTATTGCGTTTTTACTTTTTAGCTTTTACTTTCTTTTCTTCGTCTCCTTCGTGGAGCACTTCGTCAATAAGGCCGTACTTCATAGCTTCATCTGCGGTCATATACCTGTCTCTTTCGGTCTCAGCGGCTATTTTCTCAATCGGCTGGCCGGTATGTTTGGCAAGAATCTCGTTTAGCATAGTTTTGGCTTTGAGGATTTCTTCCGCCTGGATTTTGATATCGGCTGCCTGTCCGCTGACCCCGCCCCACGGCTGATGGAGCATAACTTTAGCGTGCGGAAGTGCGAAACGTCTGCCCTTTGTGCCGGCCGCCAGGACCACAGCGCCGCCGGACTGGGCCCTGCCGATACAATAGGTCGCAACAGGAGAGCCGACAAAACGTATAGTGTCATAAATAGCCATCGTGTCGTCAACGCTGCCGCCCGGGGAATTGACGTACAGGCTGATTTCGCTGTCGCGTTTGAGATTGTCGAGGTAGAGCATTTTCATAATAACCTCGGCAGCCCTGGCGTATGATATCTCGCCTATCAGAAAAACGATTCGGTTATCCAGCAGCATATCATCGAGACTCATCTGGCGATAACGTTGATACTGGCTCCCTGGGCCGTATTGGTCAAGGGCCTCGTGGGGTTTCAAAATCTTTTTTTCAGGACGTTCAATAAACATTTATTGCTTCCTTCATACGATTGATTATCGATACCAAAATACCTTATCGGGTATTTTTGCCCTTTGGTTTTCTTTTTTGGGCGGTTGTTTTGCGTTTTTCAGCCCGCTTTTCCTCTGCGACAACTGCCTTGCCGGCCGTTTTTTTGGCCGGCTTCTTGGCGACTGTTTTAGCCGGTTTCTCTTCCGCAGTTGTTTTCGCTGCCTTAGCTACCTTTTCCGTTTTGACCGGTTTCTCGACTTTTTTGGTTTCCTTTTTAGGCTCGACTTCAGTTATTTTTGCTGATTCGAGCAATTTAGCGATGCACTTATCTTCCCTGACCTGCAGCTTAAACTGCACCAATGAGCCGTCGTGCTCCATTTCTTCCCTCATCCTTTCGGGGCGCTGTCCCCGCTGAGCAGCCAACTGGGCGATATGACCGTTAATTTCCTCTTCGCTTACTTCAATCTTGAACTTCTCGGCAACCTTAGCCATTATAAACAATGTTTTGAGCTGTTCGTTGGCCTGCTGGTCGCTGCCCGCACGCAACTGCTCCATGTGCTCCTCAATCTGCTCGCGGCCAATCCCACGCATCATCAGACTGGAATACTGTCTCTTCAGCAGTGCGTCCGATTGTTCCGCAACTATATCTACAGGCAGGTCAAGCTTGGTGCTGTCGAGCATATATTTGTAAATCTTCTCAGCCATCTCGCCCCGCACCTGCTGCTCCAGCCGGGCCTGGAGAGTGGCCCGCAGTTTCTCCCGCAGCTCGTTTTCATCCCTGACGCCGACTCTCTTGAATAAATTTTCATCCAGCGCCGCGGGTTTGAGCCACTTAACTTCTTTAACGGCAATTTGAATATCCACTTTTTTACCGCGATACTCCTGCCGGAAATATGTTTTCGGAACCTCTACACTTGTTTTCTTTGTGTCGCCGGACTTGGCGCCTACAAGAAGCTCATCCAGTTTCTCTACCGGTATTGCCCCGACAAAGCCGTTGCCCCTGACATATATCTCGATATTATTGAGTTTCTGCTCCTCCTCGACGCCTTCGATTTTCAGCACGACGTCGGCTATTATCTGGTCGTCGAACTCAACTTTTCCGCCATCCCGCGGCGTCCATACACCAGACCACTTTTGCAGATGCTCAATCTCTCCGTCGAGCTGCTCATCCGTAACTTTCAGCTTCTGCTTTTCTACAGGGATACCTTCGAGCTTCGGCAAATCAAACTCCGGACGCACCTCGACCTCAAACTCAAACTTCAGCGGCCCCGCAGCCGGCAGCTCTACCTTTTCGAAATCAATATCCGGGTCGCGAAGAATATCCAGCTTATTATCCTTAAGGGCTGCGTCGCTTGCGTCAGCCAATAGTTTCAGCTTGACCTGCTCGCCGATGTCTTTGCCGAACCTTTTTTCGAGAAGCCGGCGGGGCGCCCTGCCTTTTCTAAAGCCCGGCACCAAGGCATCCTTGCGCAAAGTCTCATACTGCTCGTCGGTGGCGTGTTTTACCGTATCCTCCGGAACCTCTATGATTACTTTTTTCTTACAAGGGCCGGCCTCTTCTATTGTTACTGTGTTTTTCAACGCTGCAGGTTGTTTTTCTTCTTCAGCCATCTTGACACTCCTAAACGAATTTGCAACTTTTGGATAATAAACAAAAAAGGCATCGAGAAAACAACTTCCCTTAGCCAAATTTCAGTATTTTTCAAACATATCGGCGACCAACGCCAAACTACTATTTAGCCGATAACTCGCCGATACTATATTCCTGCAATCCTTTATAAAACAAATCCTTAAAGCGGGTGATGAGGCTCGAACTCACGACATTCACGTTGGCAACGTGACGCTCTACCACTGAGCTACACCCGCATGTTCGTGACTCGTCGCTCGTGGCTCGTATCTCGCCGAACAACGAGAAAAACTAATGATATTATACGCTCAGAATAGCTTCTTGCAAGGGGTTTTTTGCAAAAGTCTGGGGCTTATATCGGCCAAAAAACAGGGGTAAAGCAAGGAAAGCCGGCAAATTTTCGGCTTGAGTTTGGGGAAAGTTAGGGCCTCATTTTTGCCTTCTTTTCGCAATGAGTCCGAGGAAGCCTGTGCCTAACAACAATAATGAAGCCGGCTCGGGAATGATTGTCCCATCGACAATCAATGTGGCATCATCTAACATTACCGAACCGTGTTCAATATACTCTCCGCCATACGATCCATATACCCAAGCTAACTCTTCGTATTGGATACCAATATTGCCTTGACCATCAAGAAGGTCCGACCATACGCTTGGTTTTATTTCGGATATGGAGTCAAAGGGTTCCGGCGAAGGGTATGTTTGCTCACCTCCCCAAGCTTCGGCGTGGCGAAAAGGAGGATAGAAACCAGCGTAAATCCCTACTTCGAGTGGAAAGGGATTACAGGGATCGGCATAGTAAATTGCCCGACCAGCGGTTATTTCGCCTGACCAGTCGATGTAAACATGCGAAACCTCGCTAAAAGTAACCCCTAAGTCGAAATTGCTCGTCCAGTACGGCGTGTTTATATCATACGTCCCACCACAGTTCAGGGGCAGTTCGACGGTATCGCCCAAAGCTGCCACTGTCATTGCAAGCATTATTGCAATAATCGCATTCCTCATATCTCCATATCCTTCGAATAATGGCCGAGTTTACTATAAGTGACTGCCTCCTTGCTGTGATTATATTATTATACCATATTTCCGGTCTTATTCAGAACATAACACTAATTAAGATGCGCAAAAGCACCTAAGTGTTCCCATAATTTGCCCCTAAATCTATAAAAACCACCTTACTCCTGTGGCTTATATGGTACAATACCGAACGCTGACATCTACAAATAGAGCGGTTAAAAGTATATCAAGAGGTAGCGAAAATGAGCGCGAAGTACATGAGATTGTTCAAGATGTCATCTTTGCTGATAGTATTTCTTTTTCTTACAACCCTCTTTGCAGAGCCGAATCAAGGGCCGGCGGATGCGAATAAATCAAAAGCCGCTGAGGAGAAGAAAATATCGCGGCCCGAACATAAGCATCCGGCTTTCGCGGAACGAAAAAAAGAACGAGAAGAAATGGTCGCTGAGCAGATTGAAGCCAGGGATATCAAAGACACGAATGTTCTGAAGGCGATGCGGATTGTGCCGAGGCACGCATTTATCCCTGAGAACGTGCAGAAGCAGGCGTACGGCGACTACCCGCTTCCGATAGGATTTGACCAGACGATAAGTCAGCCATATATCGTGGCGTTTATGACGGAATCGCTGGGACTGGAACCTAATTCGAAGGTGTTAGAAATCGGCACCGGCTCAGGCTATCAGGCAGCAGTGTGCGCGGAGATAGCGGCGGAGGTCTATACCATCGAGATTGTCGAAGGATTAGCAAAACGAGCGGAAGAGAAACTGAAAGAACTCGGTTATCCGAACGTATTTGTCAAGGCGGGGGATGGGTATTTCGGCTGGCCTGAGAAAGCACCTTTTGATGCCATTATCGGCACGGCCGCAGCAGAACGTATCCCTCCGCCGCTGATAGAGCAATTAAAGCCGGGCGGCAGGATGATACTGCCTTATGAAACCAATCTTGGCTTTCAACATCTGGTATTGGTAACAAAGGACGGCAAGGGCAACATAAGCAAAAGGAAAGTTATGCCTGTTATGTTTGTCCCGATGACAGGCGAGGTAACAAAGTCGGAGAAATAATCACATCGTATGTTCTTGTTTAAGAAATGGCGACGAAAGAGATTAGCAGGCAGGGAATTTCCCGAGGGATGGCTGCGGATTATTGAAAAGAACGTGCCGTTATACGGGAGGTTATCTTCTGAAGATAAAGCGGAACTGCGGCGCCATATACCTATATTTATGGGAGAGAAACGGTTCGAAGGCTGCCGCGGACTTGAAATAACTGATGAAATAAAGGTCACTATAGCTGCGCAGGCGTGCGTACTGCTTCTGCATAGAAAAACCGATTATTATCCCGGGCTATCCACGATATTAGTATATCCGCGGGCATTCGTGATACGGCGAACCGAGCATTTGCCAGGCGGAGTAGTATCTGAAGAGCCGCAAGTTCTTCTCGGCGAATCGTGGCATCGTGGGCCGGTGGTGCTATCGTGGGATGACGTCAAACATGATACTGCAGATATCAACGATGGTCACAATGTCGTATTTCATGAGTTCGCACATCAAATAGAAAGCTCCGGCGGCAAAGGCGATGACACCATCGTTCTTAAAAACAGCTCAAGCTATATCGCATGGGCACGTGTGTTACAAAAAGATTACGAAAAGCTCAGGCACGCGACCGCTCAAAATCATCCGACTTTTTTAAATAAATACGGCGCCACTAATCCGGAAGAGTTTTTCGCTGTCGTCACAGAGTTCTTTTTCGAGAAACCCAGAGAGCTGAAGGAGATTCACCAGGAGTTATATAACGAACTGAAGCAATTTTACCACCAGGACCCGGTCAGCTATTTAACTTGAAACGAAATTAAATAACGTTATAATGCTGCATCCGTTCGCCAAAGGCGAGACAAGTAATTTTTGAATGAAGATAAGCTATTAATAATAGAGGACATAATCTATGGAAAGCCGTCGCAAGAGCAGTATTAAGAAGTTACGGAAAAGCGGCTTCAGAGCCCGCATGCGAACCCATAAAGGGCGCAAGACAATCAGCAGAAAACGCCGAGCAGGACGTTCATTAAACGTCAGAACCATTTTCAGAAATATGTAGAACCGATTAACCCCGCCGGCAGTATAAAGACCTGTCGCAATTGCCTGCTGCGGGCTTAGGTTCGGCCCGGAGCGGAGCTGCCAATCTTGAAAAAATAGTCAAAAAATGTTATTATGCGCTGAAAATGGGAACTGAAAATTCAAATCTTTTTCTTCCGACCACTCCCGAGGAAATACAGCAGCGCGGGTGGAAACAGGCGGATATTATTCTTGTCACCGGCGATGCATACGTTGACCATCCTTCTTTCGGGGTTGCACTAATCGGCAGATGGTTAGAGAAGCTGGGGTATAAGGTCGCGATACTGGCCCAGCCCGACTGGCGAAGTGCGGACGCCTTTCGAGCACTTGGACCGCCGAGATTATTCTGGGGGATTACCTCTGGTGCGATAGATTCGCAGTTCAACGATTATGCCTCGATGGGGCATCGGCGCAAGAAGGATGTGTATAGTCCCGGCGGGGTGCTAGGGCTCCGTCCGAGGAGGCCATTGCTTGTTTATTCGGCGCGTGTGCGCGAGGCGTTTAAGGGAATTCCTTTGATTTTGGGCGGTCTCGAGGCCAGCCTTCGACGACTTGTCCACTACGACTATATTGAAAACAAACTCAAGAGGTCTGTCTTAATCGACGCCAAAGCTGATTTGCTGGTTCACGGGATGGGTGAGAGAGCAATTAAGGAGATAGCGGAGCGGCTGAATAACAGCCGGACTATCGATGAATTAGTAGGAATTGCGGGGACAGCATATTTGGTCAGGCGTGACACGGCAATGCCGGAGAACGCGGTTCGTCTGCCATCGTTATCACAGCAGGAGACCGACCATAGTTTGGTTATGTCGTGCCAAAAGTCATATCAGGCGCAGGCACATCCGAAAGGTCTTGCTGTAATACAAGACCAGGAGCCCGGCGATATTATCGTAATGCCGCCGGCCGAACCTTTGAGCACATCCGAGATGGACGAGTTGTATGATGCGCCTTTTACAAGGAACTGGCATCAGCTATATGACAAAGCAGGCGGCGTGCCAGCCCTTGAGCCGATACGTTTTTCGATAACAACCCATCGAGGCTGTTTCGGAGGGTGTTCATTTTGCGCACTTTATTTTCATCAGGGAAAATATATCAGCTCCCGCTCCATCGACAGCTTATTAACAGAAGCCGAATGCCTGACAAAACATAAGCAGTTCCGCGGCACCATCAGCGATATAGGCGGGCCTACGGCCAATATGTACGGAATGAAATGCGAGCAGAACAATGACTGCCGAAGGACGAGCTGCCTTACCCCTTCGGTGTGCAAACATCTTCAAGCTGATGCCGGACAACTAATAAAAATGATGGAATCTTTTCTAAAATGGCAAAGGGGCAGGTCTTCAAAGATAAATATATATGTTGCTTCAGGCATCCGTCACGATTTAGCACTTCAGAGCAAGGAATATATCAAGCTTCTGGCCCGGCATTTTGTAGGCGGCCATCTTAAGGTCGCTCCCGAACATTATTGTCCGAGGGTGCTTGAGCTGATGGGTAAGCCTTCGTTCGAGCTTTTCGAGGAGTTCGAGGCGTGTTTTCAGGAGGCGTCCCGACAGGCCGGCAAAGAGCAATACCTTGTGCCGTATTTTATAAGCGCGCATCCGGGATGCACAGCTGATGATGCGATGAAACTAATGGAGTACTTAATCTCGCGAGGGTGGTGTCCCCGCCAAGTCCAGGACTTCAGCCCAATACCGCTAACAACCTCAACAGCGATGTATGTATCGGGCCTGGACACGAAGAGCACAAAAATCTTTATCCCAAAGGGGCACAGCGAAAAGACTCTTCAGGCGGCACTATTACAATACTGCGAAAGGAAAAACGAAAATAGGATAACCGGTTTTCTTCGGAACCAGGGCCGAGCCGACTTAATCAGCAAAATTAATTCTATGCAAAGACACGGAAGGCGTTCTGAATCCGGCGAGAAAGATTACGAATTTTAAGCACTACCATTTCTTAAAGATAAAGAAGACAGCAGCTATCATCATCATAAAACCGACCAGATAATTCCATTTCAGCTGTTCCTTGAGATACACAACGGAAAAGACAGAAAAAACCAGCAGGGTAATAACTTCCTGAATGGTTTTCAGCTGTGCGGCAGTAAACTGGTAACTTCCTATTCGATTGGCCGGGACCTGAAAGCAGTATTCAACGGACGCAATCAGCCAGCTAACGAGGATTGCTCCCCACAAGGGGGCCGATTTATATTTCAAATGTCCGTACCATGCAATTGTCATAAATATATTTGATACCAGCAAAAGAGAAACTGTTTTCATTTTCTATAAACCTTTCACCTCTAAGCTCCCCCTGTATTTCCATATTTACTTCGACAGACTAATCACAAAAGGATGAGATTTTAGCGACCCGTCTTAAAAAAGCAATATCTAGGAGGCCGTAAGAAATCCAAAAAAACTTGCTCAAATTAGGTCAATATGGTCGAATATAAATGTTTTGGAAGACATTATATGGCACATATAGTTAACACTGGAGTCTGAACTATGAAAACCAAGGTTTTGCTTTATTTACTATTGTCAATGGCAACCATCATAATCGGGTGCAAAGCCCCCCTGAAAAAGGCGGTTAAACCACCATACGACAAACAACTGCTGCCCGGGCAATCGGCACTGCGGAAAATAACAAATCCGGCGGAAATTCCCGACTTTTCTTTAGCTTGTTCAGACGTGGAGGGTTTAAAGCCGGCTGTGGACAGGAGCCTTAATTACCTCCACAAACCATCGAGTAACAAGTTTTTCCCCGTCAGCGGTATAAGCCATGAAATGGCAGTGAACAGTTTGAAGGAATTCTCATCGCTGCTGGGTTCAGGTGTGAAAGGCGCAGATTTGAACACCGCTATCAGAGACAAATTCGATGTTTATATGTCGGTAGGCTGCGATGATAACGGAACAGTGCTATTCACCGGCTATTATACGCCGATTTTCGATGGTTCGCCGGTCGCCACCGAGAAATTCAGATACCCATTGTACAGTCAGCCGAACGATTTGGTTAAAGGCCCCAACGGAGAAATACTTGGCAGAAAAGGCCCCGGCGGCCAGGTTACGCCATATCCACCGCGCGCCGAGATTGAGAGTTCAAATATGCTCAAAGGCAAAGAGCTTGTCTGGCTTGGCGACCCGTTCGAGGTGTATATAGCGCACGTGCAGGGCTCGGCCAAGATTAGAATGCCGGACGGCAAGCTTGTTACC
>CAIYOL010000354.1 GCA_903927855.1 uncultured Planctomycetota bacterium | reverse complement strand
GATTGGCTGTGTTCCCTCATTAAGAATATTGAGATACCTGACGTCTTAAACTTGTAATAATATAAACCATACTACAAGATAACACATTATCTTGTAATAAGAAAGCGAATTCTTTATCCTCATAAACCGCAAAACCGAAAAACGATAAACACAACCTATTGAGAATCAGCGGACGATTATATCCAAACAGTAACTTTTTTCAATGGCAAAATGGGAAGGACTTTTTTTACCACGAAGGCACAAAGCCACGAAAAGGTTTTACCGCGGAGCGGCTGTGTTTGAAATCAAGGGTTTTTTTAGATTTTTTCGGGACGCCATAAGGTCTGATTCCGCATCATAGTATTGAGGATTATTAACAGTTTTCGCATACAGGCAGTGATAACGACTTTGAAGATTTTACCCTGTTCATACAGGCGGCTGGCGAAACGACGAATTGCAGGATTACAACGCATTGCAGTCAAGGCGGCCATATAAAGAACACCGCGAACTTCCTTTCGACCACCCCAGATACGCGATTTACCTGCGAAGCGTCCGGAGGAGAAGTCGTAAGGAGCAACGCCAACTAAAGCGGCGATTTCCTGACGATTGAGCTGACCCAATTCGGGCAGCAGGGACAAAAGCATCGCGCTGGTTTGAGGGCCAACGCCTGGAGTGCTGCGGAGGATTTCATCTTTGCCGCGGAATTCATCGTCGGACTTGATGTTTTGCTCAATTAGTTCGTCGAGTTCGGCGATTTGGTAATCGAGTGTTTTAATCATTTTGCGGACGCTCTTGCGAACCTTAGGATGGCGGATAGTTTCGTTTCGATTCAGTTCCTGAGTACGCAGGTCGGTAAGCTGACGGCGGCGCCGAACCAAGTCAGCTAATTCGTCGGTTTCGGGGCTGGAGGGCAGTTTTGGCTTTGGCTGAACGACCTGGGCGAAACGGGCGAGAACATACGCGTCGATGGGGTCGGTCTTTGCGAATTCGCCGATGCCTCGCGCAAAGTCACGAACCTGGCGTGGGGAGGCAACGACGATTTTAAGGTTTGCCCCAAGCAACTCGGCGACGATGGGACGCTCATAGCCGCCCGTCGCTTCGAGGACTATCAGAGAGATGTTGTAAGGTTGAAGAGTTTTGATGAGCTGCTTTGTGCCCGTGGAGGAGTTGGGCAGAGAAATGTTGATTGCGGCGGGACAAGAGGCGATGTGGAATGTGTCTTTGGCAACGTCGATGCCGATGAAGAGTGGTTCGACCATGGTTTTCTCCCAATCTTGCAAATGCGAACTCACCGGACCTGCGGGTCGTCGGCGGTTCATTCGGCTGTTCGGGTTAGTTCCACAGTGGCGGCGAGGATCACGCTCCGCGACGGCCTCGAAGGCCAGAACGCTATCGATCTCTCGTCGCCCGCGTCTTGCGGCTCGGCTCGCTACGCTCGCCTTACCGCAAGACGCATCTACTATGGAACCTTTAACCATGATATCTGTCAACATACAAGCACGCAAAGACCGCAAAGAATAATTAAAGAAGAAACTCTGCGTTCTCAGCGGCCTCTGCGGTGGAAAAGATGGTGAAAACTCTTGCTTTTATTGCCGGTTTGACGATATACTGCCACCTTAAGGCCGGAAGATGCGGCTTTTGAAGATAATCATACCTTTGCCTGTCAACATTGCCGTCCGGAAGATGTCTCATCTTGAAATAAGTTATATTTGTTAAAGGAGATACATATATGTCTGGGATATTTAGTATTATAT
>CAIYOL010000353.1 GCA_903927855.1 uncultured Planctomycetota bacterium | reverse complement strand
GGTGCCCACATTAATCGCTGTCTTTGGATCATTCCACTTCCCCTCTACGTAGGAGGCCCCGGTGTGCAGGTCGAGGAAGTAATCATTGCCGTCCGTAGAACTGCAACAAGAACTTCTGCTGTCGCTGGGGTTTATCTGAAATATATCGTACAGCGGATTGCCAGACGGCGGGGAACCATGAGTAACGCCTGCATCGTTAAAGATTTTGGTAACATTATGCGTATTATTCACCAAGTAGTTCATACTGATTAAATCGGGAGGACTCATCTCGGTTGAGTTTGGGAATCTTTGTCCGGAAATCGTGGCGCTGTCTTTGGTGGTAATAGTACCGGTGGCGTTAACATCTCCATCGAGATCATAAGTATTGGGGTAGGGCGCGGGGTTGACGCTGGCCTGCTGATATAAGGACACACTCCCGTCTGCAAATACATTTCCATTGATTATATCTCTGCCGTTGGCATCTCCGAGGAGGGCATAGACCCAGTTGGGGCCTTCCCAATGGTATCCGTATACGCCGCAGGGGTCTCCTTGTCCCCTTAACATAAACGTCCACGCGTTTGAATCCATGCCGCCGGCATATATGCCGCATTCGTACGGAGGAATCAAAAAGGACATCGTTACCTGTACTCTTCTCGTTTCTCCTCCCGCCTCACCGGTCGCAACAGCACAGGGTTCGCTCCCGGTAGTGTTAAAATCAACGTGGTAGCTTCCACACCCCAGTGTCGTCTCACCAATGGTTGAAAAATTACTACTGCTCAAATTTGCGGTTAATCTCGCCACTCCTGCTTCAGCTAAGTAAAATGCCTTGGTTCTGTTAACGTCCTTCCGGGCCTGTAATATCTCGCTGTTCGCCAAACTAAGCACGGAGAGCCCCAAAAGGGTAAAGATAAGAATAAGGACCGCCGCCGCAAGAAGTACTGAACCTTTTTCGGATTTTAACATTCCTGTTTTCATCTTAACATCATCCTCCATAATTCCTCATCGTTGCTGTTGAATTAAAATCTGCTTGTGATTGGTCTTTTTTCAACCTGAGGTCTATTGTTACTTTATTATTACCCACCACATCAAATTTCAAATCCTTAACTTCACCACTTATAATAGTTTGAGTCAGTCCTCCAGCTTGACATTGAAGGTTGTTGGTGTCCGCCGCGTAGGTAAATGTTATGTTGGGGTCGCTTTGTTTTGGTATGTATAGAATCCTCTGATTAGTAGATTTTTCTGCGGATTTTGCCGATTGGATAGAACGTGTCATTAAAAGCATAGCGTATGAAGCATCCCTTTGAAGATTTACATCTCTCCAGACTCTATTCCAGGATGTCTGACCAGTAACTATAATCATACCGGCTGCTAAAATCAGAATAGCAGCTGCCGCCGCCGCAATCATCAATTCTATGACAGTGAAACCCTTTTGGGATTTTGTTTTCGTTTTCATCGAACATCCCCTCCTAAGGAGCAATAAGAGTAACCAAACTTACATTACGTGCAAGATGTCCCTGTTGCCAGCTGACAGTAACCGTGATCTCCTTATATGTGCCGACAGCTACTGTGTGTATATTTCGAGTATAGGACACTTTTTCCAAAGTAATACTATTACTATCATCGCCTGCTGCTATGTCGTAATAGCTGCCTGCTTTTAACTCTTCCAGTCTCTGAGCAGCCAACTGGGTAGCTACACGATAATGTTTCTGTAGGCTAACCTGGTTTTTCCCGGTAATAAAAAGGTAAGAACCACCGGCTGCTACAATTGCAACAATTAAAATAGCTGTCATTATTTCAACTAAAGTAAATGCCGCCATAGATTTGCGTTGCTTAATGGCCATAATCATTCCCCTTTCGCACTTGCATAACAGCAGAGCTGCGCAGCTTTCCCATTGCTGCTAAAAAGCTGTGATTGCTCTGCTCCGGTTAATATAAGAAACTCAGAACGTAGACTGAACGTTTTTCCCCTCTTTAGGTTCTGCTTAATTAAAGTATACAATTCAAAACCTCCGAATCAAAGCAAAACTACTGATTTATTTAGCCTGAGCCGCTTTAGTCTCGGACGCTTTGAGCATTCTTAACCCCTCATTGATCCAAATCTCAAAACTCCTGTGCCGTTATAGGACCTGCCGAAAATGACGGATTTCACTGTACCTTACAGGCAAACGGAAACCCTGATGATAAGCGGTGCTGGAAACACAAGAGCTTTGCGTCCTTCGTCACACACCAAGCGTTCTCCTTTAAATCCAAGATGGCTATGGCCGTCCTGGCCATAGCCACCTTTACTTCAATCAGAATTACTTCACTGCAATCTTGAGACGCTTAATCAGCGCTCGTGCTAAACGTTGCTACGCCAGAAGCAATAGTCAGCGTCATCACCGCAGGAGCAGTGGGCTTAGTGGCCCTTGTTGAGTTAGCGGCAGTGCACGTAATCGTAGCATTCAGTACTCCATTAGTAGCCGAAACCGCGCTCATCGCATACGCCTCATTGGTGAAGTATGTGCCATCAAGGTCTGTCAGCTCGACACCTAACTTTGGGAAATCGGCTGCCCCGACGTCGGCCGCCACAACAGTACCTTTTTCTGAAGCGTACGCACGCAGAGCGGTCGCAACAGTACCCATTGCGGACTTAGCCTCAGACCACTTGGCAGAATCGATACGACCTCGCATCAACGGGATCGCCACCGCTGCCAGGATGCCGACGATGAGCACAACCACCATCAGCTCTATCAATGTAAAACCTTTTCTACTTTTCATTTTGACTTCTCCTTAAAAAAAATGTTAATATACTTGTCCCTAATTTTAGCTCATCGCTCCCTCTATCGGTCAAATTTGCCCGTGACTGTATTTAGTTTTTCGATTTCTTTAGCTGCCTTTTCTATATCGCCCCCTGGGTCCGTTGCGGCTGCGTGATTGGGCTACTTCGCTACGTCCGACATTGAGAAAATCGGCAGATACAACGCAAGAACTACCACCAGCACAATCGCCCCAACCGTTACAATCATTATCGGCTCAAGCAGACTTGTCATCATGGTTATTGTAGAATCAATCTTTCGTTCGTAATGGTCGCTGGTTCTTTCAAGCACTGTGGATAATGAGCCGCTTTCTTCGCCGACCTGTATCATTTTGACGACCATATTGGGGAAAAAGCCTACTGAGGCCAAACTCAAGGAGATGTTTAATCCTCCGACAATATGTTCTTTGGTTCGTATTACGGCCGACTTTATAATATCGTTACCGGACATTCCGGCGAGAATATCGAACACATCAAGCACTGAAACGCCCGCACCAACTAAAGTTGCCATCGTTTTGCAGAACATTGCAATAAATGACTGCTGGATTACCTTGCCGAACAAAGGAAGGGCAAGGACGAGTTTGCTGAAGTAGAAATGACCTTTTTTGGTCTTATTGGTGACAACAAAACCAACTATTAGGACAATAACACCGCCGATAATGTAGAGTATATTATCGTGCAGAATATCGTAAAACCCCATAAAGCCTCGCGTAAAAGCGGGCAGCCTGCTGCCGAGCTGGGCAAATATGAGACGGAATCGCGGAATAATAAAAGCCATTATAAATATGATTATAAGTATTATAAACACAAGCGAAAAGATAGGATAGGCCATTGCGCCTTTAACCTTTTTCGCCAATTTATCGCGACTATCAAAATACTCCGCCAGTCTGTGCAGCACCACCGAGAGATTACCGCTGGTCTCGCCGGCTAATATCATTGCGTAAGCCAGCCGGTTAAAAATCCTTGGAAATTCCGCGATACTGCTCGAAAAAGTCTCACCCTTAAGCATTTTTTCCAAAATCTGTTTTAATACTTTTCGAAGCATCAAATTTTCTATGTCTCCGCTAATGGTTTCCAAAGCCGCTGGAACAGCAATTCCTCCCTCTACCATTGTGGTCAACTGCCAACAAAGTGCTGCCAAGTCCGCTGATTTGATTCGCTTTCGGCTGGTTGTTTGATGGCTTTTTTTGGAGTCCGTAGTCATCTCGTTGACAGAGACAGGAGTAAACCCCTGTTCACGAAGCCAGCTGAGCAAATCATTCGAGGAGGCCGCCTCTTTGAAGCCTTCCTTTCGCTGCCCCGACGAATCCCGAGCTATATACTTATAGTTTTTCATTTATCAGACCTCACTAAGATTGCCTGGCATTAATTCACTGCTTTACGGCTTTTTCACGGCTATATAACATCGGCATCCAAAAACCTCGAGTTCAGTAAAAAATCCACCCCCAACGTTATTCCGCCCCAATATCTTCCGTAAATGTTGTACTAAGGACTTCTTCTGCGGTAGTTAAGCCTTTCATCATATTAACGATGCCGCTTTCAAATAACCCGCCATAACCCTTTTGACGGGCCGCCGCTCTAATTTCTCTTTCATTTTTACCGGTAATTATCATTTCGCGAATATCGGAATTCATAACGAGGAACTCAAAAATCGGCAAACGCCCCTTATACCCCGTATTTCCACAAGCGCTGCAGCCCTTTCCGTGATGAAAGACCGCCTTTTTGGCCTCCCCAGGTTCAATTTTCAGGCGCTTGAGAATTTCCGGGCTTAGTTCAACTGGCTCTTTGCATTTCTCACAGATTCTTCGAACAAGTCGCTGAGCAACGATTAAGTTGAGTGTTGAAGCCAGCAAATATGGCTCAATTCCCATATAGATAAATCTGCTTATCGCACTGGGTGCATCGTTGGTGTGGAATGTGCTCAGGACCAGGTGGCCGGTCAAAGCGGCTTTTATTGCGATTTCAACCGTTTCTTTGTCTCTGATTTCCCCTATTAAGATTATGTCCGGGTCCTGTCTCAAAATCGCCCGCAGACATATTGCAAAATCAAGATTGATTTCCGGCTTGATTTGAATCTGGTTAATCCCGGCCAGACGGTATTCGACAGGGTCTTCGACCGTGGTGATATTTTCCGTCGGGTCCCTCAGGTAATTTAATGCCGCGTACAATGTCGTGCTTTTTCCGCTGCCGGTCGGCCCCGTCACTACTATGATGCCGTGCGGCTGCGACAATGCGGCTTTAAATTCCGTAAGACGTTTTTCCTCAAATCCCAGTTCATCCAGGCCGCGATTTGCCGCCGCTGAGTCAAGGATTCGCATCACTATCTTTTCACCGTATATCGTTGGAATCGACGAAACTCGCACGTCTATGTCTCTGCCTGAGGCTTTTACTTTTAATCGACCATCCTGCGGCAGCCTCCTCTCGGCAATATCCATATCTGAGAGAATCTTAATCCTCGCAAGTACCGCCGCTTGCATCTTCCTGGCCGGCGGAACCATGTCACGAAGGATACCGTCAATGCGCATTCGAATCACCATCGACTTTTCCTGCGGCTCGATATGAACATCGCTTGCTCTGCTTTTGACCGCCTGGCTTAGCAGCAAGTCAACAAAGTGAATCACCGGCGCCTTCGTCGCGGCTTCGCTGTCTACGCCTTCCTCTGGAGCATCCTGTATAACCGATGCAAGATCCTCTCTGCCGTCTTCGGTCTCTACAAGGTCGCGGAGCTGCTGTTCCTCCACATCAGAACCATGATACACCATCTCTATTGCGCGACGAATTTCCTGAGATGAGCTAATTACTACTTTAAGCTGACGTTTTATTTTTAGAGTGATTGTATCTATCGCTATAATATTAAGCGGGTCAGCCATCGCCACGACAATTTTGTCATCTACCTCACCAATGGCCACAAGACAAAATCGTTTGGCGATTGCCTCAGGCAATCCTCGAGCAACGTTCAAATCTATTTTGCTGATATCATCGAGCCGGAGATATTCCACTGAGAGATGTTCCGCCATCGCCAGCGTAACATCCTCATCGCTTAGCATTTCCAGTCGAAGCAGTACCTCGCCGAGACGCCCGCCCTGCTCACGCTGCACGTCTAGCGCTTTCATTAACTCTTCGCGGCTCAAAAGACCCTTCGATACCAGCAGTTCGCCGAATAGCTGGTCGGGCTTCAGAGGGTTGGGCCTCGGAAGGTCGGATTTTATTTCAGAAACAGGAGCATTAGATGCGCCTTGTGTAGATTTCATTCTATCACCTTCATCTATTGCCATTTAAATAAGTTCTTTTCCCGATAAATAAGTTTTTTCCCGATAAATTGTGAATAAGCAATCTACGAGCATCTTATTTTTACTTAAGCCTTCGTGATAAAAACCTCAAAATGAGGGATGAAAACTCACTTTATTACCCCCGTCCCCTAAAGTATAGTATAAAAACCATCGGAAGCAAAAAATTACCCACCTATCTAAATAAATCTCTTTAGCCGGCAGGCAAGTATGTAAAATTCTTACTCTTTGCTAAAGCAGGGGACACTCTTTATGGGACGGCTGCTGACTCAATTATTCGGCACCGATACAACCGATACCGAAGTCACTGCTATGTTTAAAGGCACAATAGTTACGGCTTCTGCGACTCTACTCGCCCCTTCGCGTTTTAAGTTTCCCCCTGATTTCGCCGCGCCGTTTTCTGATTCTATCTATATTAATAGGATACATCCCATATTTATGCACCGTCCTATACATCGTCTCGGCGTTCTCAGGCGGAACCGAATCTCCGACTTCGCCGGAAGACCCTATTAATATCCCCCTCTGCGGACCGATTTTTCCTATCAATTCCAGTGTTTCATCTTCAACGTCATAGATGTTCCCCGCCGGCAAAGTAACTGCACAGCATACATTCCCAAAAAGCAGCTTGTCGGGATACTGCCTTCTTATTTCAAAAATATCGTTGCACCCGTTCCTCTCTATCGGCTCAAGACCGTCTGCTCCGAACTCGTCGAATATTATTGGCAGAAGTTCGCCGTATCTCCCGTCGCTGTGAAACAAAAACTTAAAACCTTTCTCTTTAATTGGCTCACTAATCCGTCTCCATCGCGGCATCGCCTGTTCGATTATAAACTTCGGACTGAATATCGGCCCTGTATCGCAGGCAATGTCCTCACCCATAAACAGCATCGGCGCCGACGCGTTCTCGGCAAACACTTTCGCAATATATGCTGAAAGCTTGGCGCTGCAATCCATAATGTGCGAAACAAGTTCCGGAGCATCATAAATTGCCGTCATAAAAAACTCCATACCGGTATATGTATAGGAATCGTTCACCGGCCCATCGACCGCCCCGACAAAAACAAGGTCATAATTATCAAAGACCTCTTTTATGTGTTTAATAATTGGCTTATACCATTTCTCAACCTCTTCATACTTTGGAAGTTCGGGCATATTTTTCTCAAGCTCTTTTAAGTTTGAGAAAGGCCGTTTCGTAATCCAGTCCGCACCCCCTTTTTGTGTCACCTCCCAGCCGTCCTGCTTTACTCCCAGAAACCGTCCCCAGTTCTCAATCTTCGAACTCATCCACGATTTCACAGGGTCATATATATGATGCACAACATCCAGCCCCATCCCCTTGAAAGCTCTCGCGTTTATTTCAACTATCTGCTCGCTCGCCGCGGTGCGACCGCGTCGCAATGGGAAGGAATATTTTTTCGTCTCGTCTAATCCCCCATATCTCGCCAGTAGTTTTCTGCTGACTGCAAAATCGTATGTCAATATCCTGTCGGCCTGCTCCCCGCTAATCGCTTTCACAAATCTTTCGTAATTACCCATCCTGTCCCCTCTTTTCCTTCACACCGCCCCTGACACAAAAAAAATATCCACCGTCACCAGTGGCTCGAAACCCTGAACTTCGCTTGCTCCTCTTAGCTGACACCGGCTGTAGCACTAAAAACGCTGGATATTTTTGTTTGACTATTCTCTTATTTCTTCGCTGGGGCGGGAGCGGCGGCCTTCTCAACGGCCTTCGTCTCAGGGGCCTTCGTACACTTATTTTGGCAGCCCGTTATTGTCATCACGACACCCAAAGCAATTACCAATGCTACCAGAACTACAACACATTTCGCCTTCATTTTGTTCTCCTTAATAATAGTTTCCGTCCACTTTGTATAATTACCTGACCATTCCATCAATTATCATCCTTTTTCTGCGTTTGGCAATACCTTTCTGTCACTTTAGGACCCAAAAATATTTGGCCCTCGAAGTCCTTGACTTCGGGGGTTACTCTGCTAAATCCCAAAGCCCCCAACTTTATCTTGGTGGTTCTTGTTTGCTGAGTTCGAGAGAGTATATCTTTTGTCTTGAAATAAATGATTGCTTCTTCGCCTCTTTACCGTTTTCAGCCCCCGCAATATACGCACCGCTTCTCCGCCTTCCATCGCCCATAATGTGCCAATGTCCCGTTACGCGTTGTTAATGTGAGCACGCAGGGTTTTAAATCGTATTTATATTGCTCGCAGCTCCTGTTTGCTGCGGTTATTTTCTGCCAGGCCCGTCGGCAATATTTTGAGATTGTCCGAACCTGGCTTAGGAGGAGAGTGAGTATCATAAATTTCGTCTGGCATTTCTTGGTTGTCGCCATTTTTATATCTAATCGTTTTGCCTGCTTTTCAAAGAAGGCCCGAATACCTTTCATTAACGTCACACAAAAATTCAACTCGCTACTTTCTAACCAATATACCTATTAAGCCGCGGCGCAGGAAATAGGCAATCTCCTTAATATCGCTTCGCAATTGCTTAATCTGCTTGCCCCTCTCGTGCTCCCTCTTTTAATGTAAAATCTTTTCCCCCTCGGCCGATAATATCTCCTTCTTCTGCCAGCAATACTCGATTTCGCCGCAGCCTTACGTCTCTCGCAGCTATTTGCTTGAAATGGAAAGCCGTTCTTGTTATAATGTTCTTAATTAAATGGGGGACAAGTTATGCACAGCAAGTCCAAATTATTAGTGCTTTTCGTAACAGCCGTTATTATCACCTTGACTGTATTGACTGGCTTCGTTCTCGCCGCTGCTGTCAATTCCAAATTGTCCGTTGCGCTCGACTGCTTCCCCGGCGAACAATGCCGCTCCTGCGTCAAGGATTTGGTTCTCGTCTCCTTCGCGTCCCTGATACTTTTATTGCGTGCCCTTTTAGTTCAGGAACAGCAGTAGAACCGCTCTGCGACGCCGAACGCCGTAAGGCATCCCTTACGGGAGGCTGAGGCAATCTCAACGATGCAACTAGTAAATCGAAAATTAACAACCCTCCTGCCTGTTAACTCTGTGATTTGTAATCCTCGGCTTTATGTCTGACTATTCTGCCTTCGACCATATAGATAACGTCTTCTGCAATATTTGTTGCATGGTCAGTTACACGTTCCAGGTGTCTCGAAACCGACAGCAAATGAAGCAGACTCCGTGTCCATCGCGGGTGGGCAACTATAGTGGCCTCAACCTGTTTATACATTCTGAGATTGAGAGCATCAACCTCATCATCGGCGGCACAAACCTGATAAGCCCGCTTGCAGTCCATTTCAACAATTGAGTCGAGATTTTAGGTTACCATCCACTGGGTCATTTCGGCTCATTGTCCAGGATAGTCACCGTGGCGCTTCGCTGGGCAACCACGGCAGGTAGATTGTACGCCGCATTTGCCTTCAGGGTCAGAATAACCGTCTCATTCGGCTCAGCCACAAGATTATCTACGGGACTGACCGTTATATCAACAGACGGCTGGCCAATTGGTATTACCACCGATTTGGCCAGCAGCGTACTCAAAGTATAATCGCCGGCAGCACCATACTTAGCTGTGCCGCTGCGTGTAAAGTACACAGTCAGGAGACCGGCCGTGCTGCCTGTCCGGCTTATTGTGAAGGTACCTGTATTATTAGGTTCGCCTGCCTGGCTGTCGGAAGCCGTGACACTTATGGTCGGCTCGTTGTCCAGTATCGTTACAGTCGCGGTACGCTCGGAAAGCGTCGAAGAAAGATTGTAGGCTGCATTCGCCTTCAGGGTCAGAATAACCGTCTCGTTCGGCTCGGCCAGAAGATTATCTACGGGAGTGACCGTTATATCAACAGACGGCTGGCCAATTGGTATTACCACCGAT
>CAIYOL010000352.1 GCA_903927855.1 uncultured Planctomycetota bacterium | reverse complement strand
GTCTCCTATCCATTAAAGGTGATGCTTCGGTGGCGTAATTGAGGCAGATTTCTTACCTTGTCAAAGAAATCCTTGATTTCGCCAAGGATTTGTTCGGGGTCATCTTCTTTTAAGTTAATAACAGCCATCCGTCCTTTGCCCATTCCAACCTCTTCAAGCAGTGATTCGACAGCCTCGGCTCTTTTTTGTGCCCGCATATTTCCCTCAGGATAACGGCACTGGCTTTGTTTACAGGTTATAATAACAACACCATCAGCACCGGTTTCAAATGCTTTCATCAAATAAGGGATGTCTATTTTCCCAGAGCACGGCAACCCGATTGCCTTAACAGTAATTCCGTCTAGTCCATTACAATCAATTGTTAATTGGTCTCGCTTAAGACCATTTGAACAATAAAAAACATACATTTTTGAAGCTTGTTTATTCATAAAACTTATCTTTATGTTTTATCTATTCTGCCTGGTATAAATCCTGTTGTCTTAAAGACACCAATCCCCTTCCTCCATACACAAAATCATATAACCTAAAAGCAATTAAGAACTTAAACCAAAAGACATCCTAAACATAATCTCAGTTATACACTCTCAATTATATACTTAATATCCAAATAGTTTGAGTCATTCAATTAATATGAGCCATAAGAAAATATCATAGTGACATTTTTGTTACTTATAAATAATCCTGCGCCCAAGTTCCTAAAAACCTTCTATTCAACTTAATGTAACCTCTTGTTTAAACAGTCACTTATACTATCTTACGGGATTTTTGCATTAAATGTGTGTCCGAGAGGATGGCACTGAACACCGCTGTTCCTTCTCAACAGTCAGCAGGCTGCGAAACACGCCCGGCAGGATTCGGACTTGAGACCTATGGATAGCCGCGGCCGATTTTACAATCGCCTATAACGCACCGTAAGAGTAGTTTTCAGCAATACGGCCATCTGAATCTGTTAGGACAATTACGCTGCCAAGGCCAACATAATGGCAGTAATAATCCTCACTGCAGTTGCCATCGGCCTGAAACTCTTATTCGGCTGGTTTTGCGCATTTTTGCCCTTGATGAACTGGAAACTGCGGCTATAATTCAGGTAATTTGTGTTGAAGCAGGGGCTCGTAGCTCAGCGGTAGAGCAGTGGACTCATAATCCATTGGTCCAAGGTTCAAATCCTTGCGGGCCCAGTTTTAATTTACAGGCAGGGCGATTAGCTCAGTTGGTAGAGCAGCTGACTCTTAATCAGCGGGTCACAGGTTCGAATCCTGTATCGCCCATTGAAACTACATTTTTGCTATTTAAAAAGGGGTTTTCTGCCATTATATATTGCGGAATCTGACTATTTATGGCTGGGAAAGCTTAAGACTACGCAAAAAATCTGAACATAAATGCAATATTATTAGGTCTTGAAACGTCTATGTTAACAAAAGAAACAGATTATTATTTAAGGCACTTATTGCAGAAAGGACAGAAGATATGAAAATCAATTGCATTAAAAAGGCGACCGTGTTTTTGGCTGTGCTGACGTTTGGTTGTGCTGTGGTTTTTGCAGAGACTCCTCCACCTTCCCCGGTTCCTCCACCTCCGGATTCCAACTTGACTGCGAGCGAGAATAAAGGGCCGGACGTACCCTCTTACTCCCCTTGGTTTGTTCAGGAACTCAGCGAGAAACTAAATCTCACAGACACACAGAAGGTTGCCATTGAGCAGATTGTTGCCAACGAAGCCAAAGAGATCCAAAAAATTCAGGAGAACAGCAAAAAACAGATAAACGCAGTTCTGACACCGGAGCAGCAAAAAGAATTTGCTGAAATCAAGGGCGGGGCGCATCAAAGAATGCGCGAGCAGGCAAGAGACAGACTGAAAATGCTCGCCGAGAAACTGAATCTCACAGAAGCACAAACGGCTGCCATTAAGCCGATTTTTGCAGCAGAGGCCAACGATATTAAAGCAGTATGGCAGGATAATTCTCTCAGCAAAGAACAAAAACAAAGCAAGATGGCTGACATTCGGAAATCTACAAGAGAAAAGATAAATGCGATACTGACACCTGAACAGCAGACCAAATTCGCTGAGTCAAAAGAGCCTGCAGAACGGATGATGCATCGTAGAGAAATGGGGCCTGGACCGGGACATAGGCCATCTGAGCAACTCCCACCACCGCCTCCGCCAGAAAAGCAAGAGCCTGCTGACAGCAATTCCTAAACTGTCTGATGAACATACGAGATAAAAAGACAGGAGTTTCTTAACTCCTGTCTTTTTATTGGCGTTAGAAATTCATTTCATTTGCTCGTATTACGGACAATCCTGCAGCCACTTCTCTGCGAGAATCGCATAGTCTTTGAAATTAACTTTCTCGTCGCAGTTTAAATCTGCCACGTTGTCCGTCTGCCCGATAGATTCCTTCCACAGCCAGTTTTCTACAAATATCCCAAGGTCTAACATATTTACAACACTGTTGCCATCGAGGTCGCTGCATTTCTTGCATGGTACGGGGCGCAGGTAAACCGTGGCTGGGCTAACTACGGTGGGCCACCAACTCATTCCGCCATCAGTACTTACTTCGGTGTAGATGTCGAAGAAACTATCTATCTGGTAAGTCGCGCCGCCCCCTACAGCACTCGAGGTTGTGCGACCGAGCGAAGCACGTATCGGGCTTTCGCGGATTTGGACGCCCATAGGTAGCGTCCCGCCGCTGATGTCCAATTGCGTCATCTCAGTGTCGTAGTATTCTGTGATGCCGTCATCGCCCAGCCGGCACGTTATCTGAACGCCCACGGTCGCTGGCGCAGTTGCATGAGTGAACGTCAGGCCGCCGTCATACGATACCACTAAATCCACTTGCTCGCCGAAGGTGTGGCTGGTGGTGTAGCCCGGCAACGGTGGCGCAATCGCCGCCGTAAAGGCATGCTGGTGCACATTGCTTATCACAATACCATTTGGATAGAAGGCAAACCATCCGCCCTTATCGAGATATTCACCATTGAGCGAAGGAAACAAGTTGTTGGCGTAAGTGTAAACCGGCGCCACCCGCTCCAGTTCCAGGTGCTCCGGCCCGCTGGTCGCCGGCCACCACGTCACGCCACCATCCGTGCTTACCTCGGTGAAGATGTCGAAGAAGCTGCTGATAGCTGCACCACCGCCAGCACCGCCGCCACCTCCACCCGCAAGCATGCTCACCCCGCCTTCAGAAACATTCGTTTGGCTTTCGCGAAACCTCACGCCAAGGGGCAGGTCGCCGCCGGAGATATCCAATTGTGTCATCTCGGTTTCGTAAGTCGCCCGGCCTTGGAAGTCACGTGTGTGCTTGATGGTTTCCGTAGCCACAGCCGGCGAACGGCAATGACTAAATGTCGAACCGCCGTCGCTGGAGAAATCGAAGTCAATCTGCAAATCGCAGGTGTGCGTATTCGTAAGGCCTAAAGCCGGCGGCTCATCCCAGTTCGTAAAAAGTTTTTGCCGAATATTTTTGATGACGATGCCATCAGCGTAAGTCTGACCCTCGCCCGACAGCGAGGCATGTTCGCCGTTGGGCATCGGCAACACCGTGCGCGGCGCCGGCGCCGCCGCAATAAGCTGCGGATCGGGCTTCAGCTCCAGCCGCAGCGGTGCGCTGGCCGGATAC
>CAIYOL010000351.1 GCA_903927855.1 uncultured Planctomycetota bacterium | reverse complement strand
AGGCTTCTGATTAAGACAGGTTCTTTCGTTCAGACCAACAAACTTTTCAAGCTTATATTCTTCGGTATGATTGATAACTATCTTAGTAGCATCCACCGAGGTAACAACATCGCCGCTCTTCGCACGGACGACCATGCTCGAGTTTTGGCCGATTACTTTCTCCATACCCGTGCCAACCAAAGGCGTCTCTGTTTTTAGCAGCGGAACCGCCTGTCGCTGCATATTTGAACCCATCAAAGCACGGTTTGCATCATCGTGCTCAAGGAATGGAATAAGCGAAGCAGAAACACCAACAATTTGTTTGGCTGAAACATCAACATAATTCACTTCCTCGTGGGGAACCTGGTGCAGCTCCCCTCCTTTCATAGCCAGCACTATTCCCTTTTGGATTTCATTTGTATCTGGGTCAAATGTGTTGGGCGCAGCAATCACCGCTTTCATATCTTCATCTGCCCGCAGGTAGTCAACTTTGTCGGTGGCCTTGCCTTTTTCAACCCGCCTGTATGGTGTAAGCAGAAAGCCGTACTCATCAATCGTGGCAAATATCGCCAACGAGGAAATCAAACCGATGTTTGTTCCTTCCGGCGTTTCAATCGGACAGATTCTGCCGTAATGGCTGATATGAACATCGCGAACTTCAAAACCTGCTCGTCTTCTGTTTAAGCCGCCGGGGCCGAGGGCCGACAAACGCCTTTCATGCGTCAATTGACTTAAAGCGTTGGTCTGGTCGACAATCTGGCTCAACTCACCGCGACCAAAGAAATAGTTGATGCTGCTCGATACACTCTTGGAATTCACCAAGTCCGCTATCCGCACCGCCTCATCAGATTCTCTTTTAAAGCTCATTCGTTCCTGAACAGTTTTGCGAAGTCTCAGCAGCCCTTTCCTGATTTCATCGCCGGCAAGCTCATCGATTGTTCGCAGCCGCCTGTTACCCAGATGGTCGATGTCGTCAACCGTTCCTTCGTTGCTGCGCAAAGCTATTACGTATTTCATTGTATTGAAGAAATCTTCGGGTCTCAGCGTCATCTCGCCTTCGTCCACCGTCTGCCCGAACTTACGATTCAATCTGAACCTGCCTACCTTGCCCAGACGATAGCGGTTAACATCAGAGAATTTCTCATCAAAGAACGCTTGTGCCTTTTTGTCATTGGCCGGATTGCCGGGCCTTAATCTCATATAAAACTTTAACAACGCCTGCTCCTGACTCTGGCAATCATCCTCTGCAAGGGTATTCAAAATGAGTATATCGTGCACTTCCTCGATAACTTCGACCTTCTTTGTTCCGGTCTGCTGCACTAAAGAGGCTCTGTCACCGATTTGCGTGCCGGCCTTGACTATAATTTCGCCGGTCTTCACGTCTGCAATCGGTTCCACCGCCCACATAGCAGGGGTAAGGTGTGACAACGAGATGGTCTTTGTTGGATAAAACAAACGCAGGATTTGCGCGGTGGTGCCATAGTCCGGACCCATTGCCCGCAAAAAAATGGTCGCCGGTATCTTACTGGACTGGTCTATCTTGACAACTAAAACGTCTTTACGGGTTACGCTTATCT
>CAIYOL010000350.1 GCA_903927855.1 uncultured Planctomycetota bacterium | reverse complement strand
TTACCATGGCGGCGGATGCCAACAAATACGACAAATGTTTTATCCTCACGGCTGACATTAACCTCGCCTCTTACAAATTCACTACAACCGTCATTGCACGCGACACGGACAACGCAAACGAGGATTTCAACGGAAACGCCTTTACGGGTACTTTTGATGGAGCGGGGTATAAAATAAGCAACTTGACTATCGATACTAACAACGCCGGAAACTCCTATTTGGGTTTGTTCGGGAAAGTTAACGGCGGCGAGATAAAAAATCTCGGCCTCGAAAATGTCGGCATCACCGCCGGTGATTATTCACATGACATCGGCGGCCTAGTTGGATGGAACGACGGCACTATCAGCAACTGCTATTCGACAGGCACTGTTACCGGCGGAAATAATTCAGGAGGTCTTGGCGGACTGGCGGGAAGCAATGACAGTAATATCGGTAATTGCCATTCGACGGCCGCTGTCACCGGCGGAGATGGGGCAGGAGACCTTGGCGGGTTAGTAGGAAGTAACTGGGGTAGTATCAGCAATTGCCATTCAACAGGTACCATCAGTGGCGGAAATAAGTCAGAATACCTCGGTATGCTAGTGGGATATAACGATGGCGACATCAACAATTGTCATTCGACAGGTACCATCAGTAGCGGCGGCACCAGCTACGGCAGCGACCTGACCTTCACGACGACGGCCAGCGTTGCCACGCCAACATTCAGCCCATCGCCGGGCACTTACAACAATTCCGTCAATGTGACGATCTCGACCACGACCAGCGGCGCGACGATCCGCTACACCACCAACGGCAGCGACCCCACATCATCGTCCACAGTTTACAGCAAAGCCATCACGGTCAGCAGCACCACAACCATCAAGGCGAAGGCATTCAAGTCCGGCATGACCGACAGTGCCACAGCTACGGCGACGTACACGATTGTCATTTCGCTGAACAACGGTCAATCGGTCAGTAACCTCTCTGGTTCTGCTGGCGCAGTAAGCTACTATGCTATCAGCGTTCCAGCCGGTCAGTCTTTTCTTCAAGTAAAGACAAGCGGCGGCTCAGGGGACTGCGACCTTTATGTGAAACTTGGATCGCTTCCAACGACGAGCAGTTACAACGGCAAATCTGACGGGGTAAATAACAATGAACTTGTGACCATCAACAATCCTGCGTCGGGAACGTGGTATGTCATGGTGAGGGGCTACAGCGCCTACTCAGGCGTTACTCTGACTGCGACCTATGGCGTAAGTGTTCTGACGGTGAAACCAAATAAACTCAGTTACACACCGTGCGATAGTGCTGTTTTCTCCGGTCAACTGAAGACCTCGACGGGCACGGGTATCGCTGGCGTTCGAGTCGGTATTGACGACTCCCTGTCAATGGTGTGCACTCTCGGTCCTACAACTGATTCAAGTGGCAACTTCACCTATACGGTGACCGTGCCGTCCGCTGCCAAGGGCGTGTACGGATTGACGTTCTACGGTGCGCCGGCGCCGACCTTCGTTGCAGTTACTGTGAATCCCACGTTAGGGACAAAATACAACAGCCAGCGCAAGATATCCCTCGGCGTCACATCCTCATCAAGTACCTTGGATTTGGCATTTACGAAGAACAATTCCATCCAAATCCCGAGTGCGACAAGTTCTCAGGCGACATCCGCGTTGCAAGATATCGGTGATGTCCTTTACAATTCGGTTGGTGATTTCGTATCCAACCCGGTGAACGACATCGAAACTGTTGTTGCCACGGGTTGCGCAGTTGGTGTTTGGACCGGTGTCGGTACAATTCCGTGCGGGGTTTTCTATTCGGCCGTCCTGATCTCTGGTGCCGAGACTCTCGCAGTGAACACAGGAAACAAGCTTATTGACAAAAGTAACCTTTCGTCTGCAGACAAGACGACATGGAAGAACGCGCTTCAGGCTGGTGACTGCGCTATTGAGGTTGCGATGTTAAAGCCGGACCAAGCGATTGCCCCCTTTGACTCAGGTAGCGCGGGTTGGACTTGTGGGACAGCAATTGCCTCTGTTGTCAAAGACGCAAAGAACCGCAGCACCCTGAAGATTGTAGGGTTACCGGCATCTGGAAACTCCACGTCAATCGGTATGGTCATTGTCAAGAAAAAGTAGAAGTCCGACAGGCGACAGGCGTAACGGTTCGCAAGCGGGGATCCCTATCTCCCCGCTTGCTTTTATGGCAGAATCATGCGGCGGCGTATAATCATCGTGCTTCTCAGAATCACCACGATTTCAATCGTCGTGGCCCTACGGCTGATGCAGAGTCCCATAACAAGAGTAGAATCGCCGGAATGGCGTCAATCCAACCATAAAGGCAGGGGTTCCATTTTTGCAAACCACTGGATGGATGATACGTGCTGTGCACCCAACCGGTGTGAGGGAACTGATTTTGACAAAAGCGGTGCGGTGGATGCTTTAGACCTTGCTAGATTTGCCGAGTATTGGCTTGAAGGCACAGATTAAGCCGAAGGCAGGGAAAAACCAGCAGATGATATAACTCTCTCGCATTAGGCTACGGCCAGGGGGGCGTCACCAAACGCGTGCTGGCGAGGCGATTCATTTACAATTTACGATTGACGATTTGCGATTTGGAAAGAAGTTTTTAAGCAAATGGATAATCGAATATAAGCAAAATGCCTATTGTCCCTTTACGAGAGATGGCGTATATTTTAGTCAGAATGCGATAAATAAGAGAACATACTGTTAGTGACGTTTAAAAGAGGCCAAGCTCAAGGAAGCTAAAGTTTCCAAAGAGCAGAACAGAGTTATAATTGTTCCCGCTACACTTTTTGCGGGAATAAGCCCGCTTGACCCATCAGGTGGGCTTTTCTTTTTTTGCGGTTGGGGGGTGATTCATTTGCGATTTTCTATTTGCATTGTTGAGATTGCCGCGTCGCTTCGCTCCTCGCAATGACGTTGCGTCGCCATTCCGTAGACGGGTAAACAAACCCAAACAAGGCCAATTTCAAGAGGTTTAGGCCGTTAAGCCGCAGCCCGAAATAGCCGAAAATAGTGATAGCGAATATTTTAAGAATAGTTTTTTGGGAGGTATCTACAGGTGGGTTATTTTGACGGAGGCAGCCAGTTGGGTGCACAAAGAGCCCCGGAAGCGAAACAAAGTAAACCGCAGGTGCCGGCGAAAAAGAAAAGCATTTCATATTTGCCACTGGTGATGCCGCTGGTCTTTATCGTTTTTGCAGCAGGAGTTGTATGTCTTTTTTGGCCGGCGATAAAAGGATGCGGTCTGATTGGGAAAGCTGCGGAACTTCTGAGTGGAGGTGTATCGCTGACTGGCATCGCGTACTCTGCGGACTCTGCTCCTATGGCCGTAGTCGACGGCCAAGTAGTGCACGAAGGGGAAATGGTCGGGGAAGTGAAGGTCGTTAAGATACACAAAGACGGGGTCGAATTTGAAACGGCAGAGAAGAAGTGGACTCAAAGCATGCCTGTATCGGAGGAGGGCTTTTGTTCCGGCAAAAAAGGCAAAAGAGCCGCTCTCCCGGTTCTTCTGGAGCTCGGTTCGAGCGGATGTCCGGCATGCAGACAAATGGAGCCGATACTGAAAGAGCTTAAATACACACACTCAAAGAATTTCAGGGTGGACTATATTGACGTGTGGGCAAACCCGGCGGAAGGGGAGAAATACGGCATCACGGCAATTCCGACACAGGTTTTTTATGACGCCAGCGGCAAAGAAGTGTTTCGTCATGTCGGTTACTATTCCGAGGACGAAATTCTGGCAGCGTGGAAGAACGCCGGCATCAAATTTTGATAAGGACAAGTGCCGGCGACGGCTCAACACTTTTTGATTTCGGCGATTACCAGCAGAGGTCAGGCGGAGAGAGGTGACAATCCATCCATTCGGAGGCCATAATAGCGAAGTCCTTGAAATCTACCACACAATCGCCGTTGAGGTCGCTTTGGGCCAATTGAGTGCAGGAGCCGGCATCGACAGCGAGGGCGTAAGTTCCTGACTCGCCATCGTAACCAGCGACGCGGATGTAATAGCGTTTGTTCTTTATCATATAGAGAGTAACCTGAGAATCGGTAGTCATATGAAAATCATCATTACAGGCAAGCTCGCCTCCGCTGCAGGCGTTGAATACGGCAAGGGTCGTATCGAATTGGTCGCTGGCGACGGAGATAGTATATTCTCCGGCGGCCTGCGGCTGGTAACAATACCAAACATCGGCGGAGTCGCCGAAAGCGCAGCTTGTCGAAATTTCTCCTGTTGCTCCGTAATTTGAGCCGAAATAAGTCTGGCCCAAGTCAATTTTAATATTATCCTGACATTCATCGTTTGATATATACGCCCATAGCTCATAGCCTGTTAAGCCGTTGCTGGCCTGGAAGAGGCACAGATTATTTAAATTCGTCATATATGCAGGGGACGAACTTTCTGTTCCCGGACGTATATCCTTAACCATAACGGTGCCTGCCTCGGTGCCGTTGCTTTTCCATAGTTCCCAGCCGTGTGTGTCGTCTTGGGCGGTGAAAAACAATGTTCCGTTTACGTTCGTCATGTACTGAGGGTATGAGCTGAATGAGCCTGGCCATATATCCTTGACCATCGATACGGTGCCGACCGGAGAACCGTCACATTTCCATAATTCAGAGCCGTTAGTGCCGTCCTGGGCCTGAAAAAATAATGTTCCGTTTACATTCGTAAGGTATACAGGGTATGAGCCAGGCGAGCCCGGATTTATATCCTTTACCATAACGGTACCTGTCTCGGTGCCGTCGCTTTTCCAAAGTTCGTAGCTGTTTGTGCCGTCGTTAGCAGCGAAAAACAGTGTGCCGTTTAGGTTTGTCAGGTATATAGGGTTTGAGACGGGCGAGCCGGGATTTATGTCCATTACCATAACGGTGCCATCGGAGGTGCCGTCGCTTTTCCATAACTCGAAGCCATGTGTGCCGTCATCGGCCTCGAAAAATAAGGTGCCGTTTACATTCGTCAGCCACTGAGGGGATGAGCCTCCTGAGCCCGGCCATATATCTTTTACCATTACGGTGTTTGCCTCAGTGCCATCGCTTTTCCATAGTTCATAGCCGTTTGTGTCAGTGTAAGCAGAAAAAAACAGTGAGCCGTTTATATTTGTCAAGTTCTGAGGGGATGAGTTTGATGAGCCGGGATTTATATCCTTTACCATAACGGTGCCTGCGTCGGTGCCATCGCTTTTCCATAGTTCGACGCCGTTTGTGCCGTCGTTAGCAGCGAAAAACAGGGCGCCGTTTACATTGAACAGCGCCGTTGGGCCTGAGCTTGACGAGCGGGGATTTATGTCTTTTACTAAACGAGTGCCGGCTTCTGAGCCATCGCTTTTCCAAAGTTCATAGCCGTTAGTGCTATCGTAGGCGTAGAAAAACAGTGTGCCGTTTACGTCGAGCAGGTTCATAAGGCCTGAGCTTGACCCGCCGGGATTTATATCCTTTACGATGACCGTACCGGCCGTTGAGCCGTTGCTTTTCCACAACTCAATGCCGTTAGTGCTGTCGTTGGCCCTGAAAAACAGGGTGCCGTTTACATTGAGCAGCTCTGTGGGGCTTGAGCTTAACGAGCCCGGCCATATATCCTTTAGCATAAAAGGTTCGCCAGCAAGAGCGGCGGCCACGGGGGGCAGCAGCATGGCCAGGATTGTTAGGACGAATAATTGTCTTTTCATTTTTCACTCCTCCTGAATGCGGGTTTTATGAACTATTGAGCCATTTACTATACACTTTAACCTTAAAAAAGTCAAGGCGGTTTTTGGGTTTAAAATTAGGAGGTGGCGATATTGTGTTTGGCCACATATAAGACGCTGGGTAACCCTCAGCCAGCGGATTGAGGCTGAATGTTTGAGATTGACGCGGATAGCAAAGAATGCTATCGTTTGAAGCAGCATAAGGTTTTTAGGCAGGGAAAAGGTAATGGCTAAGAAGATTGGTAAAACAAAAGTGGATTCGAGCAGGTGGTCGATTGCCACGAGGGCGATTCACTCGGGAGAGCCGAGGAGAAAATACGCGGATTCGCTGATGACGCCGATAGTGCAGACCTCGACGTTTACATTCAAGGACAGCAAGCACATCGAGAACTATACCAAGAAAGGGATGGAGCATTTCGAGTACGGCAGGTACGGCAATCCGACGGCGCAAATCGCCGAGAGACGGCTGGCGGACCTCGAAGGGGCGGAGGACTGTGTTGTCTTTACATCAGGAATGAGCGCAATAACCACGACAATTCTTACACTGGTCAGGTCGGGCGACCATATCGTCATTACCGACGACAGCTATAAAAAGACGCTGGAGTTCTGCAAGAGTTACCTGAAACAGTTCGGAATCGGATGCACAATTGTTCCGTTCGGCGACTACTGGGTCCTTGAAAGGGCGATAAGGAAGAACACGCGACTTATATTTTCCGAATCGCCGACGAATCCTTATCTGAATATCTTCGACCTTGTGAAACTTAAAAAGATTGCGAAGAAGCATAACGTTCTGACGCTTATAGACAGCACATTTGCCACGCCTTTTAATCAAAGGCCTCTGGAATTCGGGATAGACCTTGTTCTGCAGAGCGCGACGAAGTACCTCGGAGGACATAATGACATTCTGGCAGGGGCGGTGCTTGGAAAGGAAAAATTAGTTGAAAGGATACGTGACCTGCACAAGTCTATGGGCGGGCTGATAGACCCACACTGCTGTTATCTTCTTTTGCGGGGCCTTAAGACGTTTCCTTTGCGGGTGGAAAGGCAGAATGAAACGGCATTAAAAGTCGCCGAGTTTCTCGAAGGTCATCCGCGGGTGAAGAAGGTCTATTATCCGTTTTTGAAGAGCCATCGTCACTATAAGGTAGCGATTGAGCAGATGACCGGCGGCGGCGGGGTAGTTACTTTTGAGATGAAGGGGACACTAGGCGACGCAAAGAGATTTTTGGACGCTTTGAAACTTTGTTATATCGGGCCGAGCCTGGGCGGTGTTGAAACGCTGATAACCCATCCGGCACTAGTGAGTTATTACGATTACACGCGAAAACAGCGGTATAAGTTGGGAATAACCGACACCCTTTTCCGGCTCGCGGTCGGAATCGAAGATGTCGGTGATTTGATAGACGACCTCGCGCAGGCACTACGAAAATAAAAGCTGCCTGTGTTTCGCACTTCACTTTATCGGGATACGTAGTTTATAGTATGAGGGAATTTGTTGTATCTATACTGACTGATTTCTGGGGGACGGCAGCGGAGATGTCGCCGTATTTGCTGTTCGGTTTTCTCGTGGCAGGGATTTTGTCTATGCTGGTATCGCAACGGCTCGTAGAAAAGCACCTTGGCGGCAGAGGGATTTGGCCTGTGCTGAAAGCGTCGCTCTTAGGGGTGCCGCTGCCGTTATGTTCGTGCGGGGTGATTCCGGTTTCGATGTCACTGCACAAACACGGGGCGGGCAAAGGTTCGACCGTCGCATTTTTAATATCGACACCCCAGACGGGCGTTGACAGCATTCTCGTAACCTATAGTCTGCTCGGGCCGGTCTTTGCGATTTTCAGGCCTGTTGCGGCTTTCGTGTCTGGTATCATCGGCGGCGTTCTTATCGATTTGTTCAATCCTGCACCAAAGGATGGTCAGCCGGCGTCTCAAAAATGCACAGATGAATGTTGCGGCGGAGCTGAGAACAGGAAAATTGCCAGAGGATTAAAGTTCGCTTTTGTTACGCTGCCGCGGGACATCGGCGGGGCAATGCTCGCAGGTTTGGTCATCGCGGCTTTTATCTCGGTTCTTGTGCCGAGAGATTACTTCGCCGAAGAGCTGGGGACAGGCATCTTCGCGATGCTGGTTATGATGGCCTTTGGAATACCTATGTATGTTTGCGCGACAGCATCTATCCCGATAGCAGCGGCACTGATGATGAAGGGTCTGACGCCGGGGGCGGCGTTGGTATTTTTAATGACGGGCCCGGCCACTAATGCGGCTACTTTTGCAACCATCTGGAAAATTATGGGCAGAGCAACGGCACTCATCTATCTGGTGACAATCGCAGGATGTTCTCTCTTAAGCGGTATCCTGCTTGATTATATTGTCGCCGGCATTAAATCGGAAACAGTCGGCCACTACCACGGCTGGATGCTGCCGACGCCGGTTAAAAACATATCGGCAGTGGTCCTTCTGGCGGTCCTGGTATTTGCCCTATTGACCAAAAAAAAGCAGGCCAAATAGGTGTTTTTCAGGAAAACCATCCTATTTACCCAGTCATTGCAATAAAATCAAATTTAGGGTATAATGCCATTTCGGGCGGAACAGCCCGAAAATAGCGAAAAAATACGGAATTTACGGAACAGAAGGCGGGTTTTGCGCATCTTAATTACAGGCAGCAAGACCTTTTAGACTAATATGGAGTACTCGGAACAAAGGCAGAATTCTCTTGCTGCTCGGTTAAGAGCGGGAAACCGTACAGCCGCGACCGAGCTTGTCGATATATACTATCAGCAGCTTTATACGTTTTTCAGGAGACTGGGCCATGGCTGCCAGGCGAGCGAAGACCTGACGCAGGAGTGCTTTATAGCGGCCTGGCAGCATATAGGACAGCTGCGAAGCGGAAGCACGTTGAACAGCTGGATGTATAGAATCGCAGGTAATGTTTCAAAGGTTTACTGGCGCGGGCACAAAATCGGCAGGTCGGTCAGCATCGAAGGGATTGATGTGCCGGACGGCGGTGAGCCGGAGAGCGAGAAAACCGGGCGTTCGGAGGAAGTCGTGCGGCTGAAAAATGCCGTCGAGATGCTGCCGATGAAATTGAGGCAGGCAGTTGTTCTGCATTATATGCAGCACCTGACTATAGTCGAGGCAGCGGAAGCCGCGGGCGTAAGGTGCGGCACTTTCAAAAGCAGGTTGAACAGGGCATTAAAAATCTTAAAAAAGCAGTTCAGCGAAGACGGAGAGCTGTTATGAATGAAGAGAAACTGGAAAAGTTGTTGAATGAGCTGGCGGATGCAACAGCAGAGCCGGGGCCCTCTTATCTTGCCGAAGAGATAAAGCATCAAATTCCGCAGCAGCTTTCGGCGCATAAAGGGGGGCTGGGCACCATCAATATTATAATAGATTTGAGGATAAGCAAATTGGCGGCGGCGGCGGTGATAGTTTTGACGATGGTTGTGTTTGCGAATTTCTTTGGGGGTCGAAGTCCGGCGGACGGGGGCCTGTATCGAAACGGCAAGCTGCTGGTGGAATATTGTCTGGGCGGCATCGGGGCTGAGCCGAGCAATGTGCTGGCGGCCAAGACAAGATATGAGAATCTCGCTCAAAAGTTCACAGACGTTGTGTATTATGGGGACAGTGTAGACCCGAGTGACGGTAATGCGGTGCTGGTACAATGGAAAATTTCCGATGGCGAATACGGAGTAGTCTTTGGTGATTTGCGTGAGGAAACGGTCAGCGCCGAGGAGCTAATAAGACTTCAGGGGCAGATGCTGCAAAAAAAGGCGAAGTAGGGGGCTGGTAATCGGTGATTATACCTGTCTGCGGTTCCTAATAGATAATCGCGGTGGTTTCTTCGATTTCCTTAATTACTTTGGCGATGTTAGCGGGGTTGGAAATGCAGGCGTCAAAACCCTTCTGCAGCAAGGCCGCGGACTCGGAATCGCTTAGCTGCTTTGCAAGGGCTATGACCTTGACGGTTTGCAAATCCTCATTGCTGCGGATGTTTTTGCAGATGTCTGCTGCATCTATACCTTCAGCTAAAAGATTTATCAATAAGACGTGCGGGGTGAATTTCTGGGCGATTATGCCGGTCTGGAAATTATTCCTGGCGATTTGCACCTCGTAATCTGCCTTGGTTCTTAAAGTATCTGCCAGAGCCGAGGCTGCATTGTCGTCGCTGTCGGCTATGAGAACGCGGATTTTGCCGGCCGGAAGCATCGTCGCGGGCATATTATTCACTTTCATGAAGCGAGCTAACTCGCTCACAGGTATTCGCCGGTCTTTGCTGCCTGGTATGCGATAGCCCTTTAACTGGCCGCTGTCGAACCACTTCGAAACCGTTCGTGGCGCGACGTTGCAGATTCTGGCCACATCACCCGTTGTCAGCACATTTTTACCTTTTGCCATTTTTTTAGTCCCCGTTACAACAATTTATGCCACGGCTGAGTCTTTATTCGGCTTAAAGCAGGGGTCATTTAACATAGAACCTGTAAATTCCGGCCTGCAGCGTAATAAGGGGCTGTTTTTGTGAAACTGCGTCCCATAAATGTCTATTGCTTAAGCGATTAAGGGGGCGTAATTGCAGGGATAAATTCCTTGCCTACAGAGAGACTTTTAATATAATGTTGGAGTTTATCTTTCAGAACGAATGAGTGATGAGACGGCAATATTCATTTAGAAGGAGAACCTGAGTATGTCATTAACGATTTATTACGAAAAAGATGCGCCGATAGACGCGTTAAAGGGCAAGAAGGTGGCGACGATCGGATACGGCAGCCAGGGACATGCCCACAGTCTTAATCTGCGGGATAGCGGAATCGAGGTGGCGGTAGCGGAGCTGCCTGGGACAGCGAATTACAAGATAGCGCAGGGGCACGGTTTTTCGCCCACAGATATTAAAACGGCGATGAAGGGGGCCGCCCTTATCATTATTACTTTGCCTGACGTTGTGCAGGGGAAAGTTTACGAGGAGCACATTAAGCCGAACTTAACGGCGGGACAGACGCTTGGTTTCTGTCACGGCTTCAATATTCATTTCAAGTATATCCAGGCGCCTAAGGGCAACAACGTCGTGATGATTGCGCCCAAGGGGCCGGGACATTTAGTCAGAAGCGAATTTCAAAAGGGAGGCGGCGTTCCCTGTTTGGTAGCGGTGGCGAAGAACGCCACCGGCGATGCTTTGAATACGGCGCTTGCGTGGGGCTGCGGGATAGGCGGCGCGAGGGCGGGCATCATAAAGACGACGTTCAAAGAGGAAACCGAGACGGACCTATTCGGCGAGCAGTGCGTATTGTGCGGCGGGTTATCGTCATTGATAAAGGCGGGCTTTGAGACGTTGGTGAACGCAGGCTATCAGCCGGAGATTGCATACTTCGAATGTATGCACGAGGTCAAGCTCATCGTTGACCTGTTTTACCAGGGCGGGCTGAGCTATATGAGATACAGCATATCGGATACGGCTGAATACGGCGACCTGACGCGCGGGCCGCGAATAATCCCGGCCAAGACAAGGGCTGAGATGAAGAAGATTCTCAAGGAAATAACCAGCGGCAAATTCGCCAAAGAGTGGATGAACGAACACCGGACAGGGCTGAAGAAATTCAACAAGCTCTACCAGAAGGATTACAACTGCAAGCTCGAAAAAGTCGGGCGGAAACTGCGTAAAATGATGAAGTGGATAGATTCGAAAGAAGTCTAAGTTCGCAGTTCAGGAACTCTCAACGAATAACAAGACTGATTTAAGGAGAAATACTATGAGCGCTGCAAAATTATTAGCTGTTTTATGCCTTTGTACCTTATGCGGCTGTTCCGTAGGCGGGCAATTTGCAGCCTCTCCCACCGACAAGGAAATTTCCAACGCTTATCGCGAGACGACTCTGAAGGAAAGCACCTCCGCCGACGTGCTCGAAGCGATTACCAAACCTGAAGGCGGGCTGATTAGTCAGAGCAAAAGTGTTATTGTTTCGCAGGGGACGAATAAAAAAGGATACAAGCTCTGGTTTGATATGGTCGCTTTCGACGAGAATAAGCTGACTGCAAAACGAAAGAGCTTTTTTGTGGTAGATGAAAAGAAGGAGAGTGTGCTTATTTGGCCAAGGCGGAAGCTTGTCTTCGATACTGAAATGGTATTGGAGCCGAAAGTGCTTAATGAGCCATACGCCAACGAAAACGCAAGGCTAATCGCAATTCTCAAGCAGGTCGCAGAGGACATGCGGAAGGACGTGGCAGAAGTTGCCCCCGACAATAAAAAGATTAGTATTTGCGGTGGACTTGTCAATCAGACATTGGGAACAGTTTTGCAAAGATTAGATGAGTCGCCTGTACTGGCGTCGAAGCTGAGCGACCCAAATGGTTTCCAGTTCGACCATCTCACGCTCGGCAAAGGCAATATCGTGATGAACGTTACTGATGATATTGCGGATGTCAAGGTCAAGGTGGGAGGGTTTGTGTGGTCCGGCGAGGACCCGCTTGCGCTGGAAGAATAACTGTATTTGCCACGAAGACGCAGAAACATCCGCCTTCGTTGGAATGCAGCACTTACGAACTGCAATAAATAATCAAATAAAAAGAGGGGGTCGGTAAGCCGAGTTCTGTTTTAGGCGGTCATTTATCTTGGTCGGCTGTTGCCAGCCGGCTCTGCCTTTCGGCAAGCAACCTACCCGCCGGTATCGCCCGGGCCGAGCACCGGCAAACTTGGTCTTGCAGGCGGTGGGGTTTACCCTGCCGCTCCTGTCACCAGAAGCGCGGTGCGCTCTTACCGCACCATTTCACCATTGCCCCCGCTGCTGTCTTGCGACAGCAAGACGTGGGGGCTGTGTATTTTCTGTGGCACTATCCCGCGGGTCGCCCCGGGCGGCCGTTAGCCGCCACCGCGCCCTGTCCTGCTCGGACTTTCCTCCCCGCACCGATGGTGCGGAGCGACCGCCCGACCCACTCTTTTTATTTGATTATTTTGCCGCGAATCAAAGGTCAGTATAACAAAAACCGGTTTTATTTTCCAGAAGATATCTCGAAATGCTTTTTGAAATGCTCGTCGTCGGTATTAGGGAAATCGCTTCTGAAGTGGAC
>CAIYOL010000349.1 GCA_903927855.1 uncultured Planctomycetota bacterium | reverse complement strand
TGGCCCCTCGCCTCGCCGCGCCCGCGCGATAGCTTCACCGGCGGCTTCATAGACGGCGAACAGGTCGGTGCCGTCCACACTAAAGCCCGGCATGTTGTAAGCCGTCGCCCGGTCGGCAATGTCCGCGGCGGAGCAGTGGTAGTGCGCTGGCGTCGTCTGGGCATAGCCGTTGTTTTCGCAGACAAAGATCACCGGCAGTTTCCAGATGGACGCCAGGTTCATGGACTCGTGCATCGTGCCCTGCTGGGCGGCGCCGTCGCCAAAGAAGCAGACGGTCACCTGATCCGTCCCTTTGACCTTGGCCGTCAGGCCCGCGCCACAGGCCAACGGGCCGCCTGCGCCGACGATCCCATTTGCGCCCAACATGCCTTTGTCTACATCGGCGATGTGCATCGAGCCGCCCTTGCCTTTGCATGAGCCGTTCTTTTTCCCGTAAAGCTCGCACATCATCGCCTTGATGTCCACGCCCTTGGCGATGCAGTGGCCGTGGCCGCGGTGCGTCGAAGTGATATAGTCGCGGTCACTCAGAAGGGCGCATACCCCGACGGCGATGGCCTCTTCGCCGGCGTACAGGTGCACAAAACCCGGCACCTTACCCTGAGCAAACAACTCGGCTGCCCGGTTTTCGAACTCGCGGATGAACCGCATACGTTCATAGATCCAGAGCAGCTTGTCCTTGGTGATTTCAGCCATAGTTTGCCTCCTTTCTTCTTATAAAAGTTTATTTCTGCTTTTTCCACCCAGACAGGGGTGGTATAAGTAATCAAGTCCACGAATTTATTTTAGATACATTTTCTTTATGTGACATCTACCTCCTTGTTTTATTAACGTCCTGATCAGTCTCTGTCCTGAAATTAGATGAAGACTGACCGGGTTCTTCATTCAAAAACCTCTTAAACCATAACAATTACGCCATTGATCAGGACCTACTGACCCGTCATATAGTCAGCATCGCTCGACACCAGGTAGGAGACAATGCAGGCCAAGTCTTCCATGGTTTCCACCCGACCCCCAAGTGTTATCAGCTTCGAGCACTCTTTCAGACCCTCGCCACGCCATTTATCCTCCAAACAGCTCATCGCCGCTTTTGCCCCCCAGCCCGGGGTGTCCATCGAAGCGAACGGCCCCAACAGCCGCCTTGCCGGCGACCGCCTTGACGATCCGAGCCGTTCCTACGTTGCCGAACCCACCGCACAACTCGATCGCCTGCACGCCTTCGGCCACCAATGATTGGGCTACCTTCTCCGCCTCGGCATAATCACGGGCCGCGACGACCGTCAATTCCACTGCAGGTGTCATTACTGTAGAGCGATGCTTCGCTGGATCCACGTCCGGCGCCAAGAAAATGAATGCTGCTTTCAATGCCATCTCAACACCTCCTTGTCGATTTTTTGCCGCAAATGACACGAATTTCATCGATACCTGCCTATATAAAGGCCGTATTGCTCCTTCACCAGTTCCGCCAGGCTGAGTTCTGTTTGCGGGAGATTATAAAATTTCTGTTTATTGTTGATGTCGTCTTTTGATCTCCCTCCCGATTATTGATTTGTGTTCATCAAAGAATAAGAGAGCATTTTACTGCAATTGTAACGACAGTTTGATAATCAAGAAGTAAGTAAGTGTTAGGAGGACTAACGTACAGATGGAACAGAGTAAGAACAAGCAATTCTTGATTAACTATAGTAGAAAATAATAATTTGTCAAGGGCAAAGTGGGTGACAACACCACTCCACAAAACATTTGAGGAAAGGAGAGATAAGGTTTATAATAGTCTCGATACTTCCAGAAAAATTGTCATTACTGCACAGTATGAAAGTTGAATTAAATCTATTTGCTTCCCTCGCACGGTATGCACCGGATAAGACCGCAAGCCATAGTAATCGTATGCAGCACGTGGCCGAAGGGACAACGATCA
>CAIYOL010000348.1 GCA_903927855.1 uncultured Planctomycetota bacterium | reverse complement strand
GGCCTTTGAAATCTTCAATTTGTATCAAACCAGGCGTAATGATGGTCTTTGCTGATACGTCAGAGATAACCAACGGAAAATCCTCTGCTCTCAGAGAAGTTCCTTTGAGAGAGACATCGGCGATAAAACTCGCCGGGCCTAAATCCTGTTGGGGCGTAAAAATCTTTATGTCGGCATCGGCCAGACCGCTCATATTAAGTCGGGTGTAAAAATTACTTTCCTTATCTGATAAGCTGGAAGCCAGTGTTGAATCCAATGGAACATCCTCTGCTTCGACTGAGATATTGTATATTGGCTGCTCGGTGCTGCAAGCTGTTACTTTGCCGTTCAAGGTTATTTTGCAGCCGTTTACCTGTGAAATCACGTCCGAAACAGTTACGTTGTCGTTGGTGAAGAATAAGCTTCCGGAAAGATTTTTTAACGGATAAGGAAACTGGCTGTATGCAGCTTCGATGCCGAGCAGTTCAACCAATAAAGTTTCTTTTTCATCGGGTTGCGACTGCCGGCTGAGTCTGTAATCTATTGCCACAAGACCGCTCGGTGAGAAAGCAGACCAGGATTTCTGCTGTTTTGCACTTAACGCTTCGTACAAGTCATTATCTAAAACCATATTGTCACTTGTCATCCTGATTTGGTACTTCCAATTAGGGCCAAAATCTTCAGACCAGCCGTTTAAAGTCACCTCGGTGTCACCGTGTCTGCCGCACAGGTTGTTCAGAACCGCACTTTTTTCGGTAAGGTCTATCCAGCCGATCAGGTGCTCTATGGTGTATGGAAAGCCGCAGTAGCAGATGGAAACATCTTTGCAGCAGAGCTTACCGACCAATGTGCTTTCGCTCAGTCGTTCTAAACTGCCGCGGGCCTGCAGGTCAATGGCAACCGTTCCGGAGGGCCGGTAATTGTTAAAGAACTTTTGCAGAGCAGTAAATGGACCCGGCTTACCCAAAAACGCTTGTCTATCGGCAGCAAAAGTGTCACCGGCGAAGGTATGTCTGCCGCGCAAATCTTCTATCTTGAGCTTCAGTGAGTAAGCGTTGCTGCGGTCGTAATTCAACTGGGCATGGAGAGCATTTATCGTCCAAGCCTTCTCAAAGGCTGGGATATCGGCCGATGAGATTCCGCCGCTAATTGTAATCCTGCCGGGCTTCCAAAATCCAGTCAGGACACTTCTGCCACGACCAGACCTATCAGCCGTTGTTATATTAAACCTGCAGTCGTCCTGAGTTTTGGGGACTGGGGCAAATCCTGCATCAATAGGCACCGCAGCGACAGCTTTGACCTGCCCATTTGAAACTTCGCTGTATTGGAGCGTTCCCCTTTTGAGCCGAATGACGGGCATTTCCATTGCGGCACCCTTAGGCGGCTTGATTCTAAATGCGGCAATATTCCACCGGTCTGTGTCCAAATCGTGCTGAGCATCGAAGATGAAATCCTTAACACTTATCCTTTTCAACTGAGGATGCAATAACAACAGACCGCCTATGCCGAAACGTGCATATACCGTTTCCGCTTTTAGTATTGTGTCATCGTATTTTCTCTGCCGCTCAGGCCTGATTACGAGATCCTTGATGAAAACTGAGCCGTTAATGCCAAAATCAACCGATTTGGTCGTAATTTTAGTGTTAGTCAGCTCAGCAATCTGGTCGAGAGCGATTTTACACAGGACCTTGCCTGTCAGTATAAAGGCAAGCCATGAGCAAAAGATGAGAATTAGACCTCTAACAGGCCAAGAAAGAAATTTTTTTTTGCTGTTTTCGGCTTTAGCGGATTTGTTTGAGTTTACCGGCATTTTCTGCAGCATTTAAGCGTATAGCGTATAGTTCTAAGTTTTTCCACCGACTATATCGTCCTTTTTATTGCTTTGTCTGCAATATCCCGCCGGCAATAGGCGCCGTCGAATTTTATCTTATCTACGGCTTCATAGGCTTTTGCCTTTGCGTCTGCTATAGTTTGCCCCATAGCGGTTACACCCAGGACTCTGCCTCCGTTAGTAACGATGTTTGCATCTTTGGCAGCGGTGCCTGCGTGGAACACGACCACATCCTCAAGTTTTTCGGCCTGGGCTATGCCGGTTATTATTTTTCCTTTTTCATACTCTCCCGGATAGCCACCCGCGGCCATTACCACACAAACGGCCGGCCTCGGGTCCCACTGGAGCGTAACCTCATCCAGTCTGCCATCGCAAACCGCCAGCATAATCTCCAGCAAATCACTTTTTAGCCGCATCAGAATCGGCTGGGTTTCCGGGTCGCCGAAACGTACATTAAATTCGAGCACTCTCGGCCCGCCAGCGGTAACCATAACCCCTGCATACAACACGCCCTTATACGGCGTGCCGTTGCGATTCATACCATCTACCACCGGTACGAGAATTTCGCGTGCGATTTTATCCATCATCACACCAGTAACCACCGGTGCCGGGCTGTAGGCACCCATGCCGCCGGTGTTCGGCCCAACGTCACCATCACCAATGGCCTTGTGGTCCTGCGACGACTCCATAACGTAAATATTTCTGCCGTCCACGAAAGCCAGTATCGAAGCCTCTTCGCCGAGCAGTTTATCTTCGACGACGATTTTGTTCCCTGCCGAGCCGAATATTCTGTCGCACATTATTTTTTCGGCCGCTACAATGCCGTCGGAGGGATCGTCACAGACAAAAACACCTTTACCCTTTGCAAGCCCAGCTGCCTTTATCACGACCGGGGCGTCCCTGCTTGCGATATATGCTTTGGCATCGGCGAATCTCTCGAAGACCTGTCCCTCTGCGCTGGAAACGGCACTGGAGCGCATCAGCTGTTTTGCAAATGCCTTGTCCGCTTCGAGCTGTGCGGCGCCACCGCTGGGGCCGAACGCCTTTATACCGGCTGCTTCAAACGCATCTACCGCTCCTGCCGCAAGCGGGTCTTCCGGGCCAACTACAACAAGAGCTATATTATTTCCCTTGGCAAAGTCCACCAGCTTGTCGATGTCACTGGCTTCGATAGGGATATTCTTCCCGCACTGAGCCGTGCCGGGGTTGCCCGGAGCAATATAGAGTTTGCCTAAATTTTTCGATTGAGCCAGTTTCCAGGCGATAGCGTGTTCTCGTCCGCCGTTACCGATTAACAATACGTTCATAAAATAACCTCGGATTAAATTTTTATTAGAGCTAAAAATGTCAATTTACCAAAGTCAGGTGTTTTGCTCAAGTTGATTATTGATAATTGGTCATTTAGGTGGTATCCTCTTGCCGGTGTAGTGGCGTGAGCCACCTTGACGATTAAGGAAGCTAAAGTTATGGAATTATCCTGGCTGCTTGTTTTCAAGATAGGAGCGTCTCTTGCAGGCGTTATTGCAGGTATGGGTATGTTTTCAGAACTCACCTGGCCTGTGAAACTGAAGGTGACCGCTACCTTGCTGGCTGGCATTATCTTGATAGGTTTTTTGGCCCCATTAGGGACGCCGGTTGAACCATTCAGAGTGATATCTGTGCCTGCCTTCGGCGGTGCAGCAGCTCTGGTGGGTTTGGCGGTTTTAGCCGGCTTTATCGGCTATTTTATTTCCTGGCCTAATGGCCGAGAAATCGGCATTCTGGCAGCACCTGCCGGTCTTGCTATCTGGGCGGTGCGCGGCGGCAATATGGCAGAGCTGATGCGGCTGGCCCCAACCCTCGCCCAGCGTCAGGCGTTGCTCGCAGCACTCAAATGGGAACCGATTTTCTGGCTGGCTACTGTCGTTGCTGGTTTTGGCGGTGTTATCATCGGGGAGTATCTCGTCGCTCGTCGCTCGTCTTTCGCCCCTCATTCCTCGCTCATAGTCTCTCGTATATTTGCTGTGGTCGCCTCAGTTGTCATAGCTCAATTTTGTATCGGGATATTTGCTCAGGATGTCATGATACCCGACCACAGATTAGGTTCGGTTATGGCTCAGCCGGCTGTCAGCCAGATTGTTTTTGCCGTATTAGTTTCGTTTGGAATGACTGCTTTTATTGTTAAAAAATTTCTCGACGCCGGCTATATCTGGCCGATAGTAGCTTCAGCTTTGCTAAGTGGATTTGCTGTTATTACCTCGCTCAGGCAGGATACCCTGCAACAACTCGTCGAGCGACACCCCCCGACTTTCTTCACCAGTTCGGTTATTTCCATTATGCCCCTGCAGATGGTGGCTTTTGGCGTATTAGGCTCAATTGCCGGCTACTGGCTGGCCGTCCGCGTAAATTTCCTGCGAAAACACCCATAAAAAGCAAATTAGGGAAGAGGGGTAAATTTATCTTCCAGCCGCATCTCTACGGTAAGTACATGTATCTTATATAGTTACGTGCACAGAGTCCCATAACTAATCCTGGTTGCCTAAAAAAAACAAAAATGGTTGTTTTAGGCCCTGAAATTAGCCGAAAATACAGTTGAACCAAAAGGTTTACAACTGGAAGAGGAGTGAACAGGTATCCGGCTTTCTTCGTAGAATATAAATGGGAAACCAGCCGACAAAAGGAATTGAAAATGTTGGTTCTAAGCAGACAAAAAGATGAGTCAATTATGATTGGCGACGACATAAAGATAACTATCGTTGATGTCAGAGGGGATAAGGTTCGGTTAGGAATTGAAGCACCAAGGAAAGTATCGGTTCATCGAATAGAAGTTTATGAAGCAATTCAAAGGGAAAAGGAAGGAAAGCAGGCGGCGGGGGAAAAACGGCAAGAGGATAGTTAACCTGCTAATCTGGGGGCAAATTTAACTCTTCTATTCGTTTTTGAATATATTCAGCCATTTCAGGTTTGCCGATATCCTGATATAAGATATATGCTTTTGCCATATATTCTTTTGTGGTTTTGATGTCGCCTTGCTCGCTGTATAGAACACCAAGATTAAAATATTGCCTTGCCATCCCTTCCCGAGAATTTAATTCTGATTCTATTTTCAACGATTCTTTGTGCATCTTTTTTGCTTCGTTAATTTTTCGAAGCCCAAGATATGTTAATCCCAAATCTGTATATGCTTTTGACATACATGATTTGTATCCCATTGCCTCTGCTGTCTCAAGAGACTTTTTTAAGGTAGTTATAGCATCTGCGAGTCTGTTTTGTTTTAAGTAAAGACTCCCTAAGCAATGGAGAGTATCAGCTATTGCACGTTTGAAGCCGATTCCCTTTTCCATCTCTAAAGCTTTTGCGTACATCTTTTCAGCCACACTGAGATTACCTAAACTTTCATAACATATGCCTAAATTCCCTAAAATCGCTGCTTGCAGATGCTGGTCTTTTATTGTTTTTGAAAGCTTAAGAGATTTCCGGAAAGAGTCGATAGCTTTCTGAAATTCTTTGCGTTCACGGTATATACGGGCAACATTGCAACAGTCGTATGCTTGGCCTTCTACATCCTTTAGGTCTATGCTTATCTCTAATGCTTTACAGTACAATTCTTCTGCTTCATCTATTTTATTTTGTGTCATGCAAATCGAGCCAAGATTACTTAAAGCAACTGACTCACTAATTTTGTCACCACGTTCCACAGCAGCGTTT
>CAIYOL010000347.1 GCA_903927855.1 uncultured Planctomycetota bacterium | reverse complement strand
TTTGTCTAAGCATTTTTCATTGGCGTGGAAGCTGTATGCATCTTTCATTATGAATTCGCGGGAGCGGATTGGGCCGAAACGCGGGCGGAATTCATCGCGGAACTTGAAGCTGATTTGGTAGATATTCATCGGGAGCTGCTTATACGAGTTTATCTCACCGGCGGCCAGTGTCGTAACGACCTCTTCGGCTGTCGGGGCGATGACATTCCAGTGTTCGTGTCTATCCTTGAATTTTGCCATTGTTTGGCCGTAGTCGACGTCACGGCCTGTCTTCTGCCACAGCTCCATCGGCTGAACAGAGGGCATAAGGATTTCCTGAGCGCCGGCTTTATTCATTTCTTCGCGGACGATAGTGATGACTTTGAGCAGGCTTCGCCAGCCGAGAGGCAGATAGGTGTAAGTTCCGCTGGAGACCTTGCGCATCAGGCCGGCACGGAGCATCAATTTATGGCTGGTTACTTCCGCATCGGCGGGGGCTTCCTTGATGGTCGGGATTAACATCCGGCTGTATCGCATAATTCATGTCTCGTGACTCGTATTTAGTTCAATATGTGGTTTTATAACCTGAAATGAGCAGGGTTGCAAGATTATATTTAGAATTGAGGTACAGTGTTCAGGACAAACCTTCGCTTTTTTATTGATAATTGATGATGGATAATTGATAATCGTTTATCAATTATAGATTATCAATTAACGGAGCTGACAATGGCGCATAAATTTATCGATGAAATAGAGCCGGGGCAGACGATCGACGATATTTATATGGTAAAAGAGCCGATTCTGCGAAGCACAACCAAAGGCGACCTGTATATAGCGATGTTTCTTTGCGACCGAACGGGGCAGTTGAACGGACGGATGTGGCAGGCGACCGAGACAGTCTACAATTCGCTGCCGAAGCCCGGATTTATCCATATACAGGGAAGAAGTGAGCTTTATCAAAATAATCTGCAAGTAGTTGTAAATAATATCGGCATCGTAGATGCAGGCAAAGTGTGCATTGAGGATTTTCTGGCGCGAACCGACAAGGACACAAAACAGATGTTCGAGGAGATAAAAAAGATTCTGGGAGGGATAAAGAACCGCCAGGTAAAGGCATTAGTGGGAGAATTTTTAGCCGATACCGAACTGATGGAAAAATTCTGCACCGCACCTGCAGCGGCGGCGCTGCATCATAGTTATATCGGCGGGCTGCTGGAGCATACCCATAATATGCTGCGAGTGGCTGTTGCGATACTGCCTTTATATCCGGAGGTGCAGGGCGATTTAGTTCTAACGGGGATTTTAATTCACGATATAGGCAAGACCGAAGAGCTTTCGTACGATATGGCCTTTTCATATACTGATTCGGGACAACTAATCGGGCATATTGCCAAAAGCTATCTTTTACTGCACCAAAAAGCCGAGGCGCTGGCGGCGGAGGGGACAAAGATTGATGATGCGATTTTAGACGCTCTGGGACACATCGTTTTGTCACACCACGGCAAATACGAATTCGGCTCGCCGAAGCTGCCGGCTACGCCTGAAGCGTTTATGGTCAACTATATTGATGACTTGGACGCCAAGATAAATCAGGTGACAGCAGCGATTGACAATGAGCCGGGCGATTCGAACTGGACGGGTTACCGAAAACCTTTGGAAACGCGGCTTTACAGAAAACGCATCGAATGAGACGAAAGACCCGTGTTTAACTTATGCGGCCTTGCGTAGAATCACGCTTCAGGACGATGCCGGAAAATCGCCATATCTCCTCGAACTGCTTATATGACAGCAACCTTTTACCGAAGGCGGGGTCAGCAACAGTAATCATCCTGTCCGAGACTTCGAGGACAGCGATGCAGTGGTCCGCCATAAACGCGCTCTTTACCACGGCTAAGGTAAGGCCGGCGTCCTTTAACTGAGCAATCGAGTCGAAGCGGCGGTACTGACATTTCAGGCCATCGTCACCGTAGCGGTTCCGAAGCGCGCTCTGGAGGCAGCCCGGCAAAGTGCCTGCGACTGGACTTGTGTGAGCAAGTATAGCTAATTCTCCTTCGTTGGCGGTCAGCCCCAATTTGCCGAGGGCTGTTACAGCCGCGGCGGGAGCACAGGTGAAATCGGTGGTCTGGAAGCAAATACCGTTGGAGTCAAGCGTGGTCGTGAGATTGGCGAGCTGGTTTTGAATCAAAGCAGGGACGAGAAAAGGCAAAACCGCAAACCAGACTACAACCGCAGCCATAACGACATAAATTACGGCCCTCTCGAATTTGTAAGGCAGCCGCGACAGCGGAGTGGTTAAGCCCATTGTAACGGCCAAAGAAAACAGAACGAATTTTAACCGTCCTGCCGTAATCCCGAGGAGCATCGGCGTAAAGGCCAGCGAATTGGAGTATCTGGTTATCAGCATAAAGAGGATAAGCACAAAGGAGATAGAATAGCCGACTATCCAATAGGTCTTGGTAGGGCGCGAAAACAGTTTTCCAAGGAAAACGCCCAGCAGAGCTACTAAGATAATACCTATAGTTTCAAGCCAAGGACTCATGCACCTTCCTCAATTTAAATCACCCCTATCAAACAAAACCATTGTATCAAATTGCGAATCACGAATCAAGGAAATTACCGGAAAGCTCGCGTATCTGACTCGTATTAAAGGAGTTATGTGAAAAAGGGCGGATATTTGTTTTAATAGGCCCTTCGACAAGCTCAGGGCAAATTTACCCACCATATAGGTGGGTAAATTTGGGTTCGTTTGGGTTCGTTTTGACCAAGTGTCCAATGTTGGTTTTTCGTTGTAACTCTTTTTAGAAACTAGTGTTATAAACATTTGACTTTTTTGGAAATTGGGTTCGTTTCGCATAATTAACTTCATTTTGATTGATTGATTTTTCGCCACAGATTTCACGGATTTGCACTGTTTTTGACGCTGATTGCGCAGAGGGATTGGCCGGGAGGCGTTCTCGACAAAGCTTGTGCTCCAAACGTGGTTTGTGCGCCAAGTCTTCGTCTCGACCACCCGGCAGCAATGCTGCCCCCGCCTTGTCAGGCGTCCGGCCCACCTTTAATATAAGCTGACTAAGTAAACTTTTGCTCTTTTTCATAACGTTTCGAGAACAGACTATTGTTCTCTCTACCCCCGCTACTTCGCTTTTGCGAAGTAAGACGACGGGGGCGAGT
>CAIYOL010000346.1 GCA_903927855.1 uncultured Planctomycetota bacterium | reverse complement strand
GATGAAAAACACAATCCATGATATACGAGGCAATCTTCTCAGGAAAAGACAATCCAGAATGAGAAACGACGACTATGATAAGGATAAACAACTCATACACAGCGGCAGCCAGATACCATAAAAAAACCCCTGCTATGCGGAGGGAGGGGAGAGAGGAAAAAGCAGGGGTTTAGAAAAGTAAAAAACTATCTTATATTACAGCCGTCCTGTCGATGTGGTCAAGATAATATTTCACAAAAGAAAAATCCTATTGAGAGTTAAAACCACTACCCGGCTAATCACGAGAAATACTCAATTGTTGTAAGATCTCGAAATCACGTTCTATCAGGGCCTTCTTCTTGACCCTGCTCCAGCGTTTTATCTGCAGTTCTCTGAGTTCAGCCTGATACCTTGATGAAAATGTCTCTGTATAAAGGAGCTGTTCAGGTCTGTTGTGCCTTGTGTATCGTCCTCCTTTACCCTGACGATGTTCTTTGAATCGTCTTTCCAAACATGTTGTGATGCCGGTATAGTAAGCACCATTTTGGTTTTCAGTTATGTATAAATACCACATAAAAAATCATCCTTCGGCGCGTTCCGAACAAGATTCGGAACTTGCTCAGGATGGTTCTCCGCGGCTGGTGGTGAGCAAGGCGACGGCCGAGAGGACGTTGCCGCGTCGAACCACTGCCCGGGACAGGATTTGAACCTGCAAGGGGTATCCCCACTAGCACCTCAAGCTAGCGCGTCTGCCAATTCCGCCACCCGGGCGGACCTTTGATGCTGATTATTGATTATCCCCCGCCAAAAGTCAATTGGCAATTCCCAAACGACCATGTAAGCCGCAAAGCACACCCCATACTGCCCGGCGAGGTAGCGATTGTAGCGAATATATCCCTTCTAACCACTATAAAGCCCTATATTTTGCGATTGTCCCATAAAAGATAGCTGATTTAGCCATAATCGCTTGCAAAAAAGTCCCATAAAGCATATAATCGACCTCGTATAATGGCCTTGCAAACGCAGGGCAGTCAGTTTAAGGCATTGGGTGATGAAGGCAGCGGTTACGGCTATAGTCGCAGTCATTATCGCTGTCGGGGGACAAGGATGTGCTCCGGCGATACAGCAATCGGGCGAAGCTTCCCTTTCCCGCCGGATTGATCTAACTGTATTATCTGACAAAATAGAAACCACAACCAGAAACCTTGGATACTCTGAGCAGATTGCAAATGACTTCACTAAGATGGTCCTCGGTTGGCAAGCCGGCAGAGAAAATCCCATTATTGCTGTCCTCGCCGACAAACTCGCCCAGGCCAGGCAAAACGAACGGGCTGGGCGGATTTCAAAAACCGAATTAGCCCGAATTGAGCAGAATGTTGCAGAGCATCTGGTCGCAGAAATTCGCGGGCGAATTCAAACTGACGACCGGCTCTTTGACCTGGCTGATGCAACCAGACATCACAAGACCCAGTGTCTCGGCTACACACAGGTCTTCTATGTTACAGCCGTCTCGATTGAGCTGGCGGCAGTTCCCATTAATGTCCTTGAGCTGGAGAAAAGAGGGCCACTGCCTGTTGGCTTCAGTCACGTGGCCTGTTTAGTGAAACTGGCTGACGGCAAAGTGATAATGGCCAATGTTGTGCCCGGCGGTTTTATAAGCGATCCGTTCGCGGCGGCAGATACCTTCGAGCAGACAGGCGGCTATCTTCAGTTAAAGGACAAAACCAACTCACTGGGTATATACAGAAAGATTCAGATACTGGATGAAAAGGGATTGGCGGCATACGCATACAACAACAAGGCAAGCGCGCACAATACCGCCCGCCGATTCGAACAGGCAATAACAGATTGCAGCAAAGCGATAGAGCTTTCCCCGATGCTGGCTGAGGCGTGGAACAATCGGGGCGTCGCATATCGTAACACCGGGCAAATCGAGCGGGCCGTCGGCGATTACACAAGGGCAGTCGAATTAAACCCGAACTATCCTGAGGCCTTGAATAATCGCGGCGTCGCCTATGCCCAGCTGGGCCGATTCGAGCAAGCCATATCCGATTATTCCAGGGCTATCGAGCTGAATCCTGATTTTGCCGAGGGCTACAACAACAGGGCCAACGCCTATGCAAAACTGCACAAGTTCGAACAGGCGGTGTTCGACTATAACCGGGCCATTGACCGCAATTCCACCCTCGCCCAGGCATACGGGAATCGCGCGGTCAGCCTCGCCATTTTAGGAAAACCGCAGGGAGCAAAAAGAGATTTGCTGAGGGCGGTCGAGCTAAATCCCCAACTGCGGTCGTACGCGATGGAAATGTCCAAACGGTTCGACATAACTCTCGATTTGGAAAGCACACCCCTTTTGGCGGCCAAGTAGTAAATAATTTGTACTACCTTCCTTTTGTGTTGTCCCACAGAAGAATTTGCAAACGCTGACAGAAAGCAAAGCCGGTTTGCTTGCACATCTCAGCCACCATCGGCGATTTGGCTAAAAGCTCATCTCTTGTAGCCCCCTGCGGCATCAACATTACCTTGTCCGAATCGACGTTTCCGAGTTTCTCTATTGTCTGCTGAATTTCCGCTAAATCGTCCTGCGAATCCACCACAAATTTTAACTGGTACTTATAATTATCAATCAGCTTGCGTAAGATAGTTTCCTCCGGCCTCGCCCCGGCGTTACTCAATTTCGGGCTGATACTCATCAAATCGCACGGAAGAGTCGGTATAAATGCGATGCCGGCGGTCTCAATGGTGATATGTTTATCTAAATCTTTGAGTTTCCGTACCAGTTGCGGCAAATCTGGATTTATCATCGGCTCCCCGCCGGTTATAACAACAAATTTGCTTTTCCCTTGTTGAACCGTTTGGATTATTTCCTCAATGCTGTAATCGTTTCCCGCCTCGTTGTCCCACGCATACTTTGTATCGCACCACTTACACCGCAGGGGACATCCCGCCAGGCGCACAAACACGCTGGGGACACCTGCCAGAAATCCCTCGCCCTGAATCGAGTAGAAAATTTCGCTCACCTTCATTGCTTGTTATTCGTTATTCGATATTCAATCGGGTCTTTCAGACCTGCTTCAGCAAAGCCTTTTAATCTTAATTTGCAGGAGTCGCACCGGCTGCAGCTTCTGCCCCGCTCGTCCGGGTCATAGCAGCTATGCGTCAGCGAATAATCAACGCCGAGCTTTGTGCCGGTGAGGATAATCTGGGCCTTTGTCATATTTATAATCGGAGTGTGAATATGGTACCGGCCCTCACGCCCCACTGCCGCCGCCGTGGCGAGATTGGCTATTTTCTCAAAAGCCCTTATAAATTCAGCCCGGCAATCCGGATAGCCGCTGTAGTCGACCGCGTTAACGCCAATGAAGATATCGAACACCCCAAGCACCTCAGCCCAGGCAAGTGCGTAGCTTAAAAATACCGTGTTGCGGGCAGGCACGTATGTCGGCGGTATCAGGCCCGCCCTGCCCAAATCGGCCCTGTCCTTCGGGACATCGATTGCAAGGTCGGTCAGCGCCGAGCCGCCGAACTGTGCCAAACCAATATCGACGCAGCGACGTTCGATTACTCCGAGAGAATCAGCTACTCTCTTCGCGGCATCGATTTCCCGCCCGTGCCGCTGGCCGTATCTGAAAGTCAAGGCGTAGCACCGGAACCCTTCGCTGCGGGCTATGGCCAAAGTCGTGGCCGAATCCATACCGCCGCTCAGCAAAACAACCGCTTTTTTATCTTTCTCCGACATTTTCAACCTTGCCAAAGTTATTGACATCTATTATATTGATTCTGCCGAATTTTTGCGAGGTTCAATAATATGGATAAAAAGCCCGAACTCGAACTGTTCGACAATCCCAATCCGGAGAGGGACTATTGGATAACAATCAGATGTCCCGAATTCACCAGCGTCTGCCCTCGAACAGGTCAGCCGGACTTCGGCGAGATTACCATCGAATATTGTCCCGACAAGCTTTGCATCGAGCTGAAGAGCTTGAAGCTCTATATGCAAAGCTACCGCAACAAGGGCATCTTTTACGAAGCTCTGACAAATGATATATTAGATGATTTATCCGGCTCCTGCAAGCCGCGCCAGATGAAAGTTACCTCGCGGTTCACTCCCCGCGGCGGAATAACCACCGATGTAGTTGCAGAGTATAAAAAAGATAAATAATTTAGAGGTGACAAAATGACCATATCATTTCATTGTGAACATTGCGACAAAAAGATAGAAGCTCCGGACAATGCCGGCGGCAAATGGGGCAAGTGTCCGGCCTGTCATAACAAAGTGTATGTCCCCGCTTCGGATGCCGACGAAGAGCTTAAACTCGCACCGATGGATACAAACGACCTAGCGGAACAAAAGCGGCTGATAGATGAAACATATAGAATTGAACAGGAAATCTTGAAAGAGAAAAGCGAGGTTCTGGATGACTCGGCTGAAAGGGCCGTACCGGTATATGATGTAAGCGATAACGAGCTGACGAAAGATATAATTATCTATTTACGCCTGATGGCCGACGGCGACCTCGAGCAGGCCGAAAGAGTCTCAGGCTCCATAATCCACGGCGGCAAGCGCGCCTTAAAAATCATCGACGGAATCGCAACCAGCGAAATACCTGAGCCCGAGCTGGTCGATATCCCCCAGCAGGTGCTTGCCGGCCTGGTAAGGACCTTACGCGCCAAAGTAAAAT
>CAIYOL010000345.1 GCA_903927855.1 uncultured Planctomycetota bacterium | reverse complement strand
CATATCCCGTGCTCTGGTGTCCGCGTCCTTGAAGCTTTTGACGTATTTACGGTCAAATGCCGTCCCGTCCGCATACCACTGCTGCGGGAAATCGAAAACGATTGCGACCGGTATCTTCTTCGTTTCTTTCGGCTTTAATGTGAAAGTAACGCTGACCGCTGCGCCGTAATCGTGATTGACTTTAGGCCCAAACTTTTCATAAAAGCCGCCGTCGGCCTTCAATAATAAATCCTGCCTTAAGCTGTTTAACCTGAAATACGGCTGCGTGTCTATTGTTATGCCATTCATATGTGGTACCGCTATGACCATTTTCTCCGGACTCGGCCCAGTTGGCTTGGAATCAAAACACGAGTTTTCCGTGCTGCCCATAACCACGCCCCTAATGCCTTCGGAGCTGAAATCTTCGTGAACATGGCCTTTCAATTGCGATGAGCATATAAAGGCGGTGTCCTGGTCAATCGGCCGATATTTCTTCTCCTGCAGGTTCGCCAAACTCGGCCGCGGTATTACTAAGGTAATCTGCTGTGTCTGCTTCGAAGTATTTTCGACCTCATATTCCTCTACGCCGATGGGCATCAGCGTTTGTTCATTGCCCGACAAAAATGGGCTAATCAATCTTCTTGTAATTGTAGCTTTTCCTAATTTGTAAGACATATCTGTCATTGGCGAAGCCAGAGAAATCGTAACCTGTTTTACATCTACCGGCGGATAATAGTAACGCTCTGTCACCGGTATATCATCTGGGCTTTCCTTCACCTCCGGCTTTTTTGTAGTCAGCATTACCGGCTTCTCGTCGCCAATCCTAACAATAGGCGCTGAGGCAAGCTGTAATGCTTTTTGATTTATATACACCAATCGCCCTGCGTCGTTTATCCTGTTGTACAGGCCTTCCGGAGATATGCCTACCGAGCAGGTGGGAGCGCCTTGGAGGAAAATTGTCAGGGGGAAGTCCATTGTCTTTGACATTCCCTGAAAATGGACCGACATCTTGTTCTTAACGTAAATCGCGGGTATCTGTGCCCCTGAAATCGTAAACAAATCGCTCATCTTTAGATTACCGGCCTTTGCCATTTAACGTCTCCTCTTGTTTGGTTAAATTCTTTATTTTATCATTTTCGCGGTTTCCGCGTTATCAGCGTTAAAACCGCAGTAAAACGGGGGATAATATCACATTACAGCCCATCCTTCAAGCGTTTTTTTGAAGCGGGCAAACAGGGGGTTGACAGTTAAAAACATTGGAGAGAGAATATAAGGGAAATGACAGGATTTTTTTCTGTTTTTAACAGGAGCAGATAATATGACAAGGATGCTTTTAAAGATATGTCTTTTCGCCGGGCTATTTTTAGTAGGCTGCAAGGCCGGCGAGGTGCCAAACTCCGGCTTCAATCCTCATCCTGAGCTAATGACCAGAGATGCCAATTTGCCCTTCCAGCGCATCTACTGGGATAACAAGTTCGACCCCAACGCCTACAGCGAAATCTTCATCGCCCCCGTTAACACCGACTACTTAAAGAACGAAGGGTTCTGGGAGGGGCTTAACCTCGCCTACCTGGATAAGGTAAAGCTTAAAAAAGAAATCGGCGATCTGGCGGACTATGCGCATAAGTCTTTTATCAAGGCCTTCACGGAAGACCCCAACCATCGCTTCACGGTAGTAGATGCTGCCGGGCCCAACACGCTAATACTTGAGACGGCCCTTGTGCAGGTGGTGCCCTCCAGGACGGTCGTGGGTGTCATCGGCTGTGTGTCACCGGCTTCCGTCGCTGTGGTCGGCACGGCCGCCGGTGCATTATCAAAGTCACAGGATATCGGCAAAGGCGTGGTCGCCATCGAAGGGCGCTTCAGGGATGGGAGCAGCAGAGAAATCATCGGAATGTTCGCTGACTGTGAGCATCCCAAATACGCCTTCCTGGATTTTAAGGCCCTCAACTGGTGGGCTCCCGCTAAAATAATCATCGACGATTGGGGCAAACAGATGGTTGAAGTCCTCAGTAACCCCCGCGGCACCGCAATCAAGGGCTCGTCTGCTTTTAAGCTCCTCGTGTGGTAAGTTGCGCAGCCGCGGCAATCTCAAAATATTTAGCCCCCTGCATCGCAGGGGGTTACCTTGCGATGTGAATTGTCCCCTCGTCCCGTAACTTGTGACCCTTGTCCGCCATAGCTTCAGCGGCGGCCGAAGCGACGACTTCGCCCCCCCTTTCAAGCGTTTTTGGGGTGCGGGGGAAAAATTATCTTTTCTCAAACCGCAAAATCCCTTCTTCGAGTTTTTTCCTTGATTTTCAGCTAAAAATGCGGAAT